>JANOAW010000806.1:0-10042 GCA_031411355.1 Hyphomicrobiaceae bacterium
CCTGGATCCGCCGCGCCCGAGCATCATCACGCTGTCGCTCCAGCTCCACGCTTTCGCCTTCAGCCTCGCCGCGACCAATCTGTAAAGTGCTCTGGCCGCGTCCCTCTCTCGCCGGCTGTATTCTCGGCACGTTCCTACGTGACACGCGCGGCTGCGCCCTGACATCGGCTGAGCGCATGAACCAATTTGCGGCAGGTCCATACTGCGGCGTCTCGTGGTTCTTCGAAGGGCAGGCCCATCTGGTCGACTGGCCGGACGGCGCGGATCAACCGGGCGCCAGACCTGCTCTGCCGCGACTATTGTTCCATGGACCGCAACGCAAACCGACCGCTAGCTGGAACCCGGGACCGGTCTACGCGCTAATCACCGTGTTTCACGCCGACGCGTTCGCCGCGCTCGCCAACCTCGTCATCAGCACGGTGATCGATCGCACGATGCCAGCACAGGAGGTGCTCCCCGACGACTTGATGCTGGCATGCGACGCAATGTGGGAAGAAAGTGACGCGGAAGACCGATACTGCCACTTCGAAGATCGTCTCGATCCATTGTGGCAGCGGGCGCGCCCACCCGGCCATGTCGCGGCGCACAGGCTGGAAGACTGGACACGTTCCCTTGCGGTGCGGGCCGCGACCACCGGTGCGGGACAAAGCCTGCGGCAGATCGAACGGCGAATCAGGGCGTGGACGGGGCAATCGTTGCGCGGCCTGCAGATGAGCGTGCGCACGGAGCAGACGCATGCGCTCAGCCTTGCTCGCCGCGGCGAGAAGCCGGACTTGGCGCAACTCGCTGCCGAAGCCGGATTCGCCGACCAGTCGCACATGACCCGCCACGTCAAGCGCGAGACACGCGTTGCGATCGCCAGATATTGTTGCGCGCCGTTGCGCAACCTAGAAGGGTCTGGCTGATGGTGACGAACCCGCCGCCGCAGACGCCGCACTTGGCGAGGCCGGACAGCAGATGGCGCGGTCGACGGCGGTCCCACGGGTCCTTCGCCACGCCCTTGACCGTAACGACACTGCCTTCTGTCGGGCAGGCGATGCGCAAGAGGATCGACGACGGGGGCTTCCAGACGCCCTGCCGCCTGCGCAAACAGGTGGTCGAGCCCGTGTTCGGCCAGATCAAACAGGCACGCGGCTTCCGCCAGTTCCAGGTGCGCGGCGTGGAAAAAGTGCGCGCTGAATGAGCCCTGGTGTGCACCGCCCACAACCTGACGAAGCTCGCAAAGGCCGCAAAAGAGGCCTATGGTTGCAAAATTGCAGAGCTATCGGAGCTATCTGGACGGGCTCCTAGGGCAGCACACATCCGGAGAGCCCCCATGTCACCCGATCAGATCGCACAGCGTCGCCGGCTCGTAGAGGCCGCCCGGACGGTGGCTGCGATTCGTCCCTGGAGCGAGGTCACCCTGCTCAAGGTGACGGAAGCTGGCGGCGTGTCGATGGCAGACATGCGTGCGGCCGGGATCGGCGCCAAGAGCCAGATCGTCGCCGCCATGCTGCGCGATATCGACGAACAGATCCTGGCCAAGATCAAAGGACCGACAGCAGGGCAATCGTCGCGCGACACGTTGTTTGAAGTGATCATGTCGCGCTTCGACGCCATGACGCCCCACAAAGCCGCCATCCGCTCCATCGCGCAAGCCGGCATCGCCGACACGTCGTTAATCATGCCCTTCCTCAACTCGCAGCGCTGGATGTTGGCCGCAGCCGGGATCGATGCCGATGGACCGGGCGGCCTGTTGCGCACGACGGGGCTCGGCGCCGCCTACCGGAGTGTGTTCAATATCTGGCTGACCGATGACGATCCGGGCATGGCCAAGACAATGGCGGCACTCGACCAGCGACTGCGGCGCGGCGAACGGACACTGTCGGCCATCGACGGCGCGGTCGGCGGGCTGGCCCGCGTGGCTCGGGATCTGCCCGGTGTTCTGCGTGATGTGTTCAGGCGGCGATCCGACGATCGTGACGATCGACCAGAGACGACGCCTGATCCGGCTGGGACGGATCAAGGCGCGCCGACGTCGGCTGGGTCGAAACGATAGGCAGTCGAGCAGAATTCGCAGGTGACTTCGATTTTGCCGTCGGACGTGAGCATGTCGGCGAGTTCGGTGCGTGCGAAACTGTCGAGAAATGTCGCAATGCGCTCGCGCGAGCACGTGCATTTGGCCGACAACGCAAGCGCCGGCGAGACCACGACGCCTTCTTCATGGAACAGGCGGTAGAGTAACTGCTCCGGCGATAGCAGCGGATCGAGCAGCTCGTGATCCTCGACGGTTTCGGCGAGCAGACGCGCGCGCCGCCAGTCCTCGTCATCCTCGCCAAAGAGACTGGCGTCGCGCAGATCGGCTTCGGCGGGCGTAAGCGGGCGAGCGTCGCCGCCGGCCTTCGGCACGTATTGCAACATAAGGCCGCCCGCCCGCCAGTGCCAAGCGCCGTCGACAAAATGGCGGGCGACGGCAAGGCGCAGGAACGTCGGCAACTGTTCGGATTGGCGGAAGTATGTCTCCGTCGCCTGTGTCAGAGACATACCATCGAGGGGTACGATGCCCTGATAGTTTTCCAGATCGCCGCCAGGTTGAATGGTCATGGCGAGGTGACCGCTGCCGAGCAGCGCGGCTTGGTCGCCACGTCCCTCGCGCGGAATGTCGGCAGCCTTGTCAGAGGCGATGCGGGCGTGGCCGCGCAAGTGACCGGGCCAATCGAAATGCACCACCAGAAAGCCCAGCGGACCGTCGGACTTGGTCTGCATGATAAACCGGCCGTCGGCAAAGCGGCTGTCGAATTTCAGTCCGGTCGAGAACAGGGCCGTCAGCCCTATGGCCTCGCCGAGGGCGTGGCTGACGGGCTCGGGTGATGCATGGCGCGTCAGAATGTGGTCGACCGCCGGACCAAGCCGCAGCAGGCGACCGGACATACGTGATGTCTGCAGATGGAACGGCAACACGATGTCGTCTGGATGTGATGGCATGACGGAAGTCCGATCGAGCTCGATAAGTCAGAGGCGATGTCGGGCGAGCGCATAGACGGTTTGATGGATTTTGTAAGCAGGCCTCGGTCGGCGCGCTCCGCACCATGACCGACGCTGCGGGCGTTGCCACAAATCGGTGCTGTAGAAATGCGATCGAGGTGACGCACCGCGCTGTCACGCGATCGCCGTTAAAAGCCGACCCGCATACTGTCCCGCAAATCGTCGAGAGGTCGCCGTCTCATGGTCAAGAAACCTAACGAGAAGTCACGCCGCGCGACGGTCTCGGTCGAGGGCGAGCTCTGGGATATGCGATACAGCGACGCCGGGTTTACGTTCGGTGAGCAACCCAACGCGTGGCTCGCAGCCCAACGCCCTCAATTCAAGGTCGGTCAGCGCGCGCTTGTGCCGGGCGATGGCGAAGGCCGAAACGGCGTCTGGCTCGCCGAACTGGGTTTGAACGTCACCACCGTCGACGCCTCCCGGATCGGCGTCCACAAAGCCAACATGTTGGCGGCGGAACGGGGCGTCACCATCGACGCGCATGTCGCTGACCTCACGACGTGGGACTGGCCGACCGAGTCATACGACGTGGTCGCGGCCATTTATCTGCATTGGCCCGACGAGATCCGTACCGAGATGCACGCCCGGATGATCGATGCTTTGAAACCGGGCGGCGTCTTGATCCTGGAAGGCTATTCGCTGCGACAGCTGGTGTTTCGTGCAGCTGGGAGTGTCGGCGGCCCGAGCGATTCCGGTCTGCTGTTTGATCCAGACGACATCGCGATCGATTTTCTCGCACTCGACGTCGAGCATCTGGAAGAGGAGCGCGTGATACTCGACGAAGGCAAGCGGCACCGAGGGGCATCGTCCGTGGTGCGCATGATCGCGCGCAAACCATCGCTCGCGGTCGAAGATGAGACGTGACGCCGACCGGGGAAATCGGGTCGATTTGCAAAGCAGGTTGGTCGATGTACAGCCTGGCATCACAAGTCGAGGACCGACGCTACGATGAGTGCACACCTCCACACCGACGGCGTGGTTCGTTGTACCTGGCCGGGGCTGGAAGCAGCGGACTATAGCCACTATCACGACACCGAGTGGGGCGTTCCGTGCGCCGACGATCGGCTGTTGTTCGAAAAGCTCGTTCTCGAAGGCTTTCAAGCCGGACTATCCTGGATCACCATCCTGCGCAAACGTGAGAATTTTCGTCGCGCTTTTCATGGCTTCGACGCTGAGGCGATTGCACGGTATACCGATGATGACGTGGTTCGCCTGATGGCCGATGCTGGTATCGTGCGCAACAAGCTGAAGATCGCGGCCACGATCGACAATGCACGCGCGTTCTTGAAGCTGCAGCAGCGAACATCGCTGGCAGCGTTTCTATGGAAATTTCAGAACGGCAAGCCGGTGATCAACGGCTACCATGCACATGCTGACGTGCCGCCTAAAACCGACGTATCCACCGCCATGTCCAAGGCCCTGCTGAAAGAAGGCTTCCGGTTCGTCGGTCCCACGACCGTTTATGCGTTCATGCAGTCGATGGGATTCGTCAACGACCACCTCATCGGATGCCATCGACACGCAGCCTGCGCGGCCCTGCAGAAAACCTGGCAGATTTAAAACCTGGCAGATCTAAAGAAAAGGCGCTGCAACGAGGTCGCGGCGCCAATGTTTCGGCTCGAACTGCCAAAATCACGTGCTCTGCTGAATCGCGCTCAACTCCCAACCCGTCGGGTTGGCATGGCGTGCACGACGGAAAGTCCAGAGTTCGACAACCTGCTGCGCATTGGTCGTGCTGCCTTCGACCACGCGACCGGTCGCGATTTCGATTGTCGCGTCGGTCAGTTCATAGCGCATCGCAACCGTAGCATAATCGTCGCTGCCATCGCGCCACGCTTCAGACAGATCACCTTGCAGGAGTTTCGGCGCACCAATATCGTTGCGAACACCATCGCGACGGTTCGCATCCAGTTCGTGCGCGAAATACGACAGCATTTCTGGCGTCGTTCTGGTTTCAAGTGCTTTCAAATCGTTCCGGCCATAGGCCAGCTGAACGTCAGATAGCAGGCGTTCGAACGTACCGAAGTCGGCATCGTCAAGAACCAGCGCGGGCGCTGCAGGTCCACCCATGCCGGTTCCCTGACGGGCAAGGTTAACGGGTTGCTGGTTCGGACGCGCAACAGGGGTTGGCGTTGCGAGTGCGGGCGCGCCAAAGCGGCGACGGAAGAACATCACGGCAAGCGCGATCAATCCGCCGATCAGCGCGGTTTGCAGAATGAAGCCCATGACACTGGCGAATGTGCCAGATCCGAACATCATCGCCAAACCAGCGCCCATCAAGCCACCGAGCAGCAAGTTACGCATCATACTCGGGCGAGCGGCTGTTGCGGCGGCAGCTGTCGCGCCGGCAGCGACGCCCGGTTTCGTGATACTTCCCGGCTGTGTGATGGTTTTTTGCATCGGCGCGGCAGCGCCAGGCGCCGTATTGGTGGCCGGCGGCGTTGAATAGGTGTTCGAACCACGGCTTCCGACACTGCCACCTTTACCGGGGCGCGCATCGGCGAGCGAGGCGAAGAGGCCAACCGCGGCTATGCCAGCGATAACGGCAGTGGCAACGGACGAACGGCGAATCATGGCTACCTCTCGCGTGCGCATGAAACTTTGTGCCGGCCATGCACCACCGGTCGACGTCCCATGACGCCGATGCAATGCAATGTAGGGTGTCCGGGTAAAGAAGAAAAGAGGCCTTGCGGCAAGTTCAAGGGAGAGATTTTCCGGCACACACGCCAAGGTATGTCACGGCCATTCATTGCGCTGCATCATATCCGCGATCGTTGAATTCGATCAGACAGATGCCGTGACCGAAAGGATCACGCATAGCTACCAGGCGACCGAACGCCATGTCACGGACGACCGCCGCAGTTGCGCCGGCGGTCACGGCTGTTTGAAGCGCCACGTCCAAGTTGACCACGACGAGGTCGAGATGCACCGGTGTCCAGTGATCGGCGTAGGTCCGGCGCTCGGGTCTGCCCTCGACGGCGATCGATCCAGCGGACTGGGCGATGAGGTAGATGCGGACAGCGCCATATTCCAGCTCGGCAACCGTGCCGCTAAAGAGACAGCGGCGAAAACAAAAGCCGAGGCCGCGCGTGTAGAAATCGATGGCCGCCGGCAGATCCGGCACGTCGATGTTGATCAAGAGGCGCACACAGTGCACTCATAAGGCTAATGCCAGAATCAATGCATCGACAGCAGGTTGGGCCGCGCGGACGTAGTATCCGGGGCGCCGCCCGACCTCCTTGAAGCCCATGCGGCTATAGAGGACCATCGCCGGAATATTGTCACCCGCGACTTCGAGAAAGATGCGCTTGGCTTCCGCCCGTTTGGCTGCGCGCGCCATGCCTTCGATCAAGCGGCGGCCGACACCGTGACGTTGCCAGTCTTTGGCGACGCCGAAGGTCAGAATTTCGGCCTCGTCTGCGGCCAACCGGCCGACGATGAATCCGATGGTTTCCTGAGGATTGCCATGCCGCGCGATCAGCGACGTCGACGTCGGATGCGACAGCAGCCCCTCGAAGGTGGGTTTGTCCCACCCTTCCGTAAACAGCGCAGCGTGACACCCCGAGAGATCCTCGGCATGGTCGACGCCGGCCCATAGGACACTGACGTTCTTCAAATCGCGCGGGAGGCTCATCGACGTCGCTCCGTCCCCATCGGCCCGAAATCCGATTCGGATCACGTCCTTTAGAATATCACCAGCTCAAGTTTGCCGTGAATCGAAAGCGCGCGCCAGTCCTTTACCGGTTTGAGGTTTCGCATCGGGCGCCCGCAGGTAAACCGGGCGCACCTCGCGCAGGGGCGGCAGATCGGCGGCCAAGTGTGCAAGCACGGCCGCGTCTGGCTGGTAATCGAGATGTGCGACAGAAACGTCAGCGACGCGTCCGGCGAGAGACGCAGCGCCTGGTCCAACGGCCGTCGCGGTTGCGAGACGGGGGTCGGTTTCGTCGGCTGATAGCAAAAATGGGTGGCCGAGCGACCGAAACGGCAGCATGTCGAAAATCTGCACGTAAGTACCGGCTCGACCAGCAGACGCCGCGACGGCCAGACGCGACGCGACCTCTGGGCCGACGCCGCGGGCGACGATTTCGAGACTGGAAACACCGACCACGGGCACATCGAGCGCGAGCCCAAAAGCACGTGCGGCAGATATTCCGACCCGCAGGCCGGTAAAGCCGCCCGGGCCGAGGGTAACCGCGACTCGTTGAATGTCAGCGAACACGATGCCAGCGTCCGCCATGGTCGACCGAATGACCGGTAGGAGGCGCTCGGCATGCCCGGTCGGACACGGCTCGAGGCGACCCGTGACGCGTCCATCGACTACCACAGCCGCTGAGACGGCGCCCAAACAGGTATCGAAAGCCAGAATAATCATGCTGCGACGCCGTGGCAGCGCGCGCCGCCGTGGTCAAGCGTACCGACGAAAAAGGGCCACCCGTGACGGTGGCCCTGAAGGTATCCGGAGAGAGTTAATGGCTCAAGCAGTTTACCACCAGCGACGGATCCAGCTGCCGCGACGTTCGTTGTCAGTGCTTTCCTGGCGGATATGGCGCGAAGCTTCGTTCTGCGCCCGGCGGATCTCGGCAGCTTCACGTGCGTCAACGCGACCGTCGGCCTTGGCGCGCGCTTCCAACTGACGGATGCGAGCTTGTTCGATTTCGAGCTGGCGGTATTCACGGCGGTTGATCTCTCCACTGCGAACACCTTCCTGAATGCGACGTTCCTGCATGCTTTGGCGGCGATCGATTTCATCGGCAGATGCGCTTGTCGCGCCGACGACAGTCATGGCGGCGAAAGCGATGAAGAGGGTGCGGGTTGCGGTCATCGAGATCATCCTTGTGTTCGAGACCGGCGCCAGATCGGTCGTCAGGGGAGAGCAGTCTGGCCGGCTCGTCATGACACGATGTATGCCGTCTTCGCGTTGAACCCGTTCTGAACGCACCCTGCAGCCGCTGTTCATCGATCTGGCTTTTACTCGACGATCGCCTCGGCATCGATCTCGACTTGATAGTCGCCGACCAGTTCGCGAACCGCCAGCAGCGTATTGGCCGGACGAATATCGCCGAAGTAGCGACCATGCGCACGGGAGACGGGTTCCCATTGCGAGGCATCGCGCAGATAGACCCGCGTGCGCACGACGTCTTCGAGCTTGCCGCCGAGTGATTCGATGGCGGCTGCGATCTTGTCGAGAATATAGACGGTCTGGCTCGCAGCATCACCGGGGCAGACGACGCGGCCGGCGCCGTGCGTCGCCGTCGTTCCCGAGACCAGGATGCGATTGCCGTCGCGAACCGCACGGGAGTATCCCGCGATCGGTTCCCAGACACTGCCGCTGTCGATCCGCAAGCGGTTTGGTCGCCCCGGCACGGGGATTGGTGTGTAGACCTTCGGCACGGCATCGAGATGATGGCTGAGGTCGCCGGATGCGGTCAAAAACGGCGGCTTTCGATATTCGTCGCCGCAATCACCGGGGATGGGCTGCGCCATTGCGAGAACCGTGTCGATGGCCGCCAGATCGGTCGCGTCCAACGCGAAGGTGAACAGCTTGGCATTGTCGACCCGATGTTCGCTTTCCCCGAGCCGCGCGCCCACGATCACGGCGGCAACGGCTGGCTGTTGTAATACCCATCGGGTCGCAACGTTCGAAACCGACACCGCGTGCTTGCGGCCGATGTCGGCGAGTGTCCTGAGTAAGGCTTGCAATACGGGCCAGCCACCGATCACATCGATGAAACGCTTGTATTTGGATTTGCTCCAATCGGAAATGCTCGACGGTTCGGGCTGCCCAACCCATCTGTCGGCTAAAAATCCGCCACCCAAAGTTCCGTAAGCGAGCAGCGCCACGCCTGATCGTTCACATATGCGTGACAAGGCCCCGGCGGCGCGGCGATCGAGCAACGAAAACGACACCTGGTTCGAGACGACTGGAACGCCATCCTCGACGACGAGGCGCAGGTGGTCGGCATCGAAATTCGTCACCCCGATGTGGTGGATCAACCCGTCATCGCGCAAGCGAGCCATCGCGCCGAGCGCGTCGATGTAGGCCGGATGGCGAAACGTCCACCAGTGGAATTGCAGCAGATCGATGCGCTCGAGCCCCATGCGCGTGAGGGAGCGTCCGATGCCGTCACGAACGATATCGCGCGTCATGGCAGCCGGCGATGGGCACCATTTCGTGAAGGCGTGTGCAGAGCTCGATTTGGCGCGGGCGAGGAAACGGCCGGCGATAATCTCAGCGCTCCCGTAGTGGTCGGCCATGTCAAAGGTATCGAACCCGGCAGCGGCGTATTCGGCGAGATGTCCCGCCGCACGGTCTGGATCGAGCACAACGCCAGTGCGCTCCATGTCGGCCACTTGCCACAAGCCGGTGACGACACGGGATATGTCGAGGTCAGCAGCAAGCTTGATGCGCTCGGGCTTTGGCGGCATGAGTGCGGTCTCCAAAAAAGCGCGTTCATTACCGCCGTCGACACACCGTCGCACAAGCGGTTCCGCTGATGCAACCACTAAATCAGCTTTTGTTTTTAATTTGTTCGCTATATAAACCACAGACATGACACGCGCCGCTGCCGATCCACACACGGGTCGTCGACGGCAGCGCCCCGTTTACATTGTATCCAAAGGGGTGATCAGCTACTGTCGCGCTTAAAAGCCCGGTCGAACGGGCCTGATCGCGGCCTATCGGGACTGTTCCCGACACGTCGTGGACGACGACATAGGACATAAGACATGAACAAGCGCCGCCGCATCTACGAGGGCAAGGCCAAGGTTTTGTACGAAGGTCCCGAACCCGGCACACTGATCCAGCATTTCAAGGACGATACCACCGCCTTGGACGGTAAGAAACATGAGCTGATCGACGGCAAGGGCGTTCTCAACAACCGCATATCCGAATACATCTTTCAACGCTTGAATGAGATCGGGGTGCCGACCCATTTCATGAAGCGTCTCAACATGCGCGAACAGCTGATCCGCGAGGTCGAGATCATTCCTCTCGAAGTGGTCGTGCGCAACGTCGCGG
>JANOAW010000807.1:0-6954 GCA_031411355.1 Hyphomicrobiaceae bacterium
TCGTCGACGGCGCTCGATGGCTGACGTTCGGCCGCCATCGGCCGATCTTGCGGAACCCGATCGGGCTGCACGCGCTCGGGGCGCGGCCGGTCGGTTTTGACACGTTCTGGGCGCGGTTGACGGCGCGGCGCCGCATCCGACATCGGTTGTGGCTGATCAGCAGAACGAGCGGGTGCTCGCTCACGCGCCGGACGATCTGAGACACTGCGTTGACGGCGATTCCGGCTGCGCTCACGATTGTCGGACATGCCAACCTCACGGTCGACCACATCGACGCCATCGGCCATGACCGGTTGCACGTCGGCGCGTGGTGTGCGCGCTTTGGCTGGTGCACGCTCGCGTCCGCGGCCAGGAGCGCGATCGGCGACGGGGGCACCGCGGCGTCCAGCTGGCGCCGCAGCTTTGCCGCGCCGCCGTTTGCGGGAGGCGCCGTCGACCAGATCTTCAGCGCTTGGGGCATCACCCAACCAGACAGGGGCCTCGCCCGTGATCTTTTCGATCTCGTTGATTGCCTTGATGTCGTCGAGGGCAACGAGAGTGGCCGCGAAACCTTCTCGCCCAGCCCGTCCCGTCCGGCCGATGCGGTGGACGTAATCGTCACCCGCCCACGGCACGTCGAAATTGAAGACATGGCTGACGTCGGGAATGTCGAGGCCACGGGCCGCGACGTCCGAGGCGGCGAGCAGCATGATTTCGCCGGCCCGGAATTTGTCGAGTGTCGCCGTTCGGCTGGACTGGTCCATGTCGCCGTGCAGAGCGCCGGCGTTGAAGCCGTGTTTGACGAGCGACTTGTGCAGGATCGCCACGTCTTTCTTGCGATTGCAAAAGATGATGGCGTTCTTGATCGACTGGGTTTTGATGAGATCACGCAGAACTTCGCGCTTGGCGTGATCTTCGCCGTCCGGGCAAAACACGAAGCGCTTGGTGATGGTCGACGCCGTGGTGGCCGGCTTCGCCACTTCGATGCGCTCAGGATCGGTCAGGAATTGTTGCGACAGGCGTGTGATTTCGGCCGGCATCGTCGCTGAAAAGAACAATGTCTGACGCTTCGGTGGCAGCAGTTTGCAGATCTTTTCGATATCGGGGATGAAGCCCATGTCGAGCATGCGATCGGCTTCGTCGATGACAAGGATCTCGACGCCCATCAACATGACGCGGCCCCGCTGAAAATGATCCATCAGGCGGCCTGGCGTCGCGATCAGCACATCGACACCACGGTCGAGCTTGGCGGTCTGGTCGTCCATAGAGACGCCGCCGATCAACAGGGCGACGGTCAGTTTATGGTTCTTGCCGTATTTTTCGAAACTGGCCGCCACCTGGGCCGCCAGTTCACGCGTTGGCGCAAGGATCAGAGACCGAGGCATGCGGGCGCGTGCGCGACCTACTTCCAGGCGGCTGATCATCGGCATCACGAAGGCAGCCGTCTTGCCGGTGCCGGTTTGAGCAATGCCGAGAATGTCGCGTCCGGTCACGGCGACCGGAATTCCTTGAGCTTGGATCGGCGTCGGGATGGTATAGCCGGCAGCCGTGATGGCCTCCAGCACTTTGGCGCTGAGCCCCAGCTCAGCGAACGTCGTCGAGGTTTCCAACAAACAGTCTCCGTGGCGCCCAGGAACTCCATGTTCGTAAAAGTCCGTGTCCCGTCATATCTATGGCACTGGACTGGTCGACCCGGGTCGGGGGCGCATGCTCCGTGCATGATCGCATGGCGGGCCGGAGCGGGCACGCGCACATGCAGTGGCTGTTACGGCCGGACGCGCCTGAACAGGCAGGTCTTGGGCCGATGTGGCCGTGAGTTGCGACACAGGGGGATCTTTTGAAGAAAGGGACTAACCGGAATCCATGCAACGCACGATGGTCGATGCAAAATCTGGTCGTAGCCCCTGTGTGCGCGTCTTCTCTGTCACGGCCGCCCCGATTTGGCAAGCCGCTCGACGCGGGGGCAGGCCAGCGTTTGCGACACATCGCTGCCGCGGAGGCACTTGTGTGGCCAGTATGCTTCGCTTATAGCGTGATCCGAGCCAGCGAAATGCTCAACCATATCGTGGACATTGTCCGACGACGGGTTTCTGCGTTTCGTCCTACCCGGCGATCACTCCCGCCTCGAGATGCCAGTGCCATGAAAAAAATCGAAGACTTCCATCCGGATTACCATCAGATCAAGGTTGTCCAAACCGACGGCACCGAGTTCATCACCTACTCTACGTATGGCAAAGAGGGGGATACGCTCAATCTCGACATCGATCCCAAGACGCACCCGGCATGGACCGGTGGCAACCAGCAGTTGATGGATCGTGGTGGACGCTTGTCGCGGTTCAAAAAGAAGTTCGACGGCATGTTCTGAGGTACGGACGCACAGGTTCAAACTCCGCCGATCGACGTCTGACCATACTGGCGTGCTTGCGTAATCAGGCACGCGTGAATTCGGCCGTGTGCGCGCTCAAAGCTTACGCGCGCGACGGCGCGGCGATCTTCCACCATATTACGTCTTGGCAGGCGATTGGGCTTGGTCGACGACGCGTGCGGCGTCCCGCGCGGGCAGCGTCAGGTCATTTTGGTGCTGACTTTATTGAACGATTTGCCAACGTTGGTGCCTAGTGCGGTCGCAGCGGTGATGATCGCGACCGAGATGAGGGCTGCGATCAAGCCATATTCAATCGCTGTCGCGCCGCTGTCGTCACGGACAAAATCTCGTATCAGTCGCATCGTCTGTGCTCCCGTTGGTGCCACTTAAGGCGATAGGAGCGACGTGCTCCCTGGTCGCGAGACGTTAGCGAATACTCCCCAATCAATGGTTAATTGCATATGCCGTCGTTGAACCTGCGCACCGAGAAAAGCACGTAATAGATCGACTTCGCCTTCATTGAACTCTGATGATGTTTTACGTCGTCCTGGACGATGAGACCGACAGCCGGAGCCGCGCTCGATCATGCACCTGTCGTATGCCCAGAATTTGGAAGACGTCCACCTCGCTCTCCTGTTCGCTGACGTCGCACACGGGACCTATGTCGATGTCGGCGGTGGTCATCCGGTGGCCGACAACGTGTCCTTTCATGCCTATCTGCGCGGTTGGCGCGGTTTGATCGTCGAGCCACAAGAGGCTCTGGCGCAGTTGTATGCAGGTGTGCGCCCGCGCGATCACGTCGTCGCCTGTCTCGCGGGGGCTGCTGTCGGAACTGTCGATTTTCACGTCGTCGAAGGCTTTCACGGCCTGTCCAGCACGGTTGCGGCCAATGCCGAACGTGCGCGGGGCTATGGTGCCGAAACGCGCGTGATCCGCAAAGACGTGGTGCCGCTGTCCGATCTGATCGATCGTGCTGGATTGACGGTGATCGATTTCCTGAAAATCGACGTCGAGGGTGCGGAGCCCGACGTTTTGCGCGGGCTGGATCTCGGGCGTCACCGGCCCAAGGTCATTCTGGTCGAAGCTGTCAATCCGAACAATCTCGACGCCGATGTCTCTGCCTGGGAGCCGATGCTCCTGAGCCGCGGCTATGGCTTCGTCTTTTTCGACAATCTCAATCGATTTTATCTTGCCGACGAGGCCCGTCATCTCGCGGACCGGTTGCCGGCGCAGCCGACGGCTTGGGATAAAGTCGATCATCTGTGGGATCATGGCCGTGTGCTGGATCGGCCGGAGCATCCAGACCGCCGGTTGGCCGATGTGCTCGCTGCCGGTCTGATGGCCGATCTACCGCACCTCGCCGCGCAGTCGCCCGACGTGTTGCAGCGTCTCATAGCGCGTGGGTTGAAGGCTCTGGATAAAAGCGCGCCGACGGCTGACCGACTGACGGAGCTGATCGGTACCGCTGAACAGCCAGGCGGTCATACTGGCGCCGGTTCCGACTCGGATCTGGTGGCCTCAGATGCCTTTCGCGCGGCGCTCGGCCGTATCGCGTGCATGTACGATGGCGGGCATCTGTTGGAATGAGGCGACGTCGCAAGATGGGGTGCTTGGTTCAAGGGCGAGGCGTCAGGCGGCTCGAAAGTGACATCGGGTGCGAGACGGTGACCAAGCCCCGCTCGTCGAGATGTTCGACATGGGCGAGGACCGACATGGCTGCCGCCGGTAACAAACGTGGATCGAGGCCCTGATAGACTTTCAGCGTCACCGCTTCGATCGTGTCAGCGCCGCCTTTGATTGCCTCTTCAATTGCGTTTTCGCGCATCCGACGGTGTAAGAGATAAGCCTTGGCGACGCGTTGAGGCTGGTCGATGCGGCCGCCGTGACCGGGAAAATAAATCTTGTCCTGGTCGCGCGCCATGAGCACTTCGAGCGAGCGGTTGTAGTCGCCCATGCGCCCGTCCGGGGGCGCGACGATGCTGGTATTCCATCCCATGACGTGATCGCCCGAAAACAGGGCGCCGGCATCAGAATCGAGGGCGAAACACAGGTGATCCGGAAGATGTCCGGGCGTGTGTACGGCTGTGACGCGCCAGCTGCCGCCCGCGACCGTATCGCCGTCACGAAGCAGAATATCTGGTGCAAAGGGCGCTTTGGTTGCGTTGGTAGCTTCGCCGACATCTCGGCGATCGGACACGACTTTCGAGGTGATTGCGTAGGGGCCGAAGCCTGCCGTCACGGCACCGGTGGCGCCCTTGGCCGCCGGCAGGCCGTCAATGTGATCGCGGTGCGAATGGGTCACCAGGATATGTGTGATCGGGCGTCCGCCAGCCGCTGCGAGAATAGCCGCGAGGTGTGCGGGATCGTCGGGGCCGGGGTCGATGAGCGCGAGATCCGTCGTGCCGATGAGATAGCTGTTGGTGCCCTTGTACGTGAACGGGCTCGGATTGGCGGCGACCAAGCGAACGACGCCGGGAATCAGTTCGCGCGGGACGCCATAGTCGAAGTCCATTTCGGTCCGAAAACTGATCGACGCCATTGCGCGCTCCAAAACAAAGGGCACCTCGCGGTGCCCTCATCACGTCGCCGTGAATCGACTGGATTTACGACGCGGCCTGTAGATTGACGGCTTTCGGACCTTTACCGCGTTTGTCTGGTTCGGTCTCGAACGATATCCGCATACCCTCGTCGAGCGGGCCAAGACCCGAACGTTCGACCGCCGTGATGTGCACGAACACATCCTTGCCGCCCTGATCGGGTGTGATGAAACCGAAGCCCTTCGTTTGATTGAAGAACTTGACCGTTCCGGTCTGCCGCATGCGTCTCTCCTGCAGTCCCAATGGCACGTGCCGTTATGCGATGGTGCGGTCGCGGGAAATGGTGCACCACTTCAAGTTAGGCAGTCTGGGCCAAAGTCGGGGAAGCATGAGGCACTTATGTTGACCCGGGCTTTTGCGGGCTCCGGGGTATTTTCATTTTCGTCTCAGCAGTCTCCGCCGGGTCCGATGGGCCGCCCGAACACTTGGAATTATCTGTTATCCGTTTGCGACTAGCAAGACAAAAACGCACATGTGGCATATTTGACTTATAGCCCGCTGGTAGGAACTGAACCCTCAAAAGAGCGCGTAACCACCATCGATGAGGAACGTATCGCCGGTGTGGTAGGCCGACGCGTCGCTCATCAAATATACGGCGATACCGCCGAAATCTGCGCCTTTGCCCCATCGGCGCATCGGAATGCGCGGCATAACGTTCTGGACGAATTTCGGGTTCGTGGTGGCATTGGCCGTCATGTCTGTCTCGATCCAGCCGGGCAGAACCGCATTGGCGCGCACGCCGTGTCGCGCGAATTCGACCGCCATGGCTTTCAGCATCGAGACGAGCCCGCCTTTGGTGGCGGCGTAGTGTTCGGAGCGCGCCGCGCCTTCGATGGCCGCCAGCGAAGCGGTGCCGACCAGCGTGCCACCGCCGGGTCGGCTGGTCATGTGTTTTGCGGCCGCGCGCAACGTGTAGAAGGCGCCGTCCAGATTGACGCGCATGACGCGGCGCCATTCCTCACTCGACATGTCGGCGAACGACGTGGCTCCGCCGCGCCCGGATACGCCCGCATTGGCAAAGCAACCGTCGACCCGTCCGAACACGTCGAGTGTCTGCTTGAACGCCGTTTCGACCGCTGCTTCGTCACCGACATCGCATTCGAGCGCCAAGACTTTACGACCGGTCTTTTCCAGTTGCGCTTTCGCTGCGGCGTTCTTGGTCGCGTTGGTGCCCCAGATGCAGACATCGGCGCCGGCATGGGCCACAGCCTCGGCAAAGCCCAATCCGATACCACCGTTGCCCCCCGTGATGAGCGCGACTTTGCCGCTGAGATCGAAGGGACGATAGCTCATGATCATACCGTGGTTTTGAGACGACGGGGGGACGCTCGCATGCTCTGGCGACGTTCGCAAACGCTCGGGCGCGCCGGTCGGCTCTGTGGTTGCGGCGTCGATGCGCCATCGAGATGTTTCGGGGCTGATGTTTCGGGGCCGATGTTGCGTGCCGGAACACGAGCGCGTAAGCGCACGCCAACGCACGGCTGATCGAGCCGACACGCTTACTCGCGGAGCCGCGCATGTCGTCCCCACGCCCCGAAACCGTTCTCATCATCGACTTCGGTAGTCAGGTAACGCAGCTGATCGCGCGGCGCATTCGCGAACTCGGCGTGCATTCGGAGATCGTGCCGTACGACAAGGCCGCGGCCGCGCGGGAGAAATTCCAGCCAAAAGCCATTATTCTATCGGGCGGGCCTGCGTCTGTGACCGACGTCGATAGCCCACGGGCGCCGGATTGGATTTACGCGTCGGGACTACCCATTCTCGGCATCTGCTACGGCCAGCAGACCATGGTCACGCAGTTGGGCGGCAAGGTCGAAAGCGGCCATCACGCCGAGTTCGGGCGGGCCGAAATCGAAATCCAGGACGATGTCGCTCTCTTCGCCGATATCGTCAAAAAGGGTGGCAAAGACACGGTCTGGATGAGCCACGGTGACCGTGTCACGCAGTTGCCGCCGGGCTTCAAGGTGATGGCCGTCTCACATGGCGCCCCGCACGCCGTGATCGCCGACGAGC
>JANOAW010000808.1:0-2576 GCA_031411355.1 Hyphomicrobiaceae bacterium
CAGATGATCGCGGACGAAGTGCGAACCGGCGCCTACGCAGACGCGCTTTTGCGGGCCATCACTCCCCAGTCTGTCGTGCTCGATATCGGTGCGGGCACAGGTGTTCTAAGCCTCCTGGCTTGCAGGTGTGGTGCGCGGAAGGTCTACGCCGTCGAGCCGACTGACGCATTGGATGTTGCACGTCTGGTGGCCCATGCCAATGGCATGACCGACAGGATCGAATTCATTCAGGCGCTGTCCACGTCGATCGACTTGCCAGAGCGCGTGGATGTGATCGTTTCCGACTTGCACGGCGTCTTGATTCCCTTCCAGCAGCAATTCGCCACCATTGCCGATGCGCGCCGCAGGTTTCTCGCGCCCGGTGGAGTCGTGATACCAGCGCGCGAATCGCTCTGGGTCGCCGTGGTCGAGGCGCCTGACACCTACGCCGACATGGTCGAGCCGTGGGATGCGAACCGCTACGGCTTTGACATGAGTGCCGCGCGTCGCTTGGCCGTCAATTCGTACACGCGCAAGGTGATGCGCCCGGAGCAGTTGCTGACAGAGCCGAAATGCTGGGCGACCGTCGACTACTCTGAAGTCAGTACGAACGACTTGGACGCCCGCGTCGATCTCGCGATTTCACGCCCGGGCGTCGCCCATGGTCTCCTGCTGTGGTTCGACTATCAACTGACAGACGGCATTGGCTTCTCCAATGCGCCCGGCGCGCCGGCGATGATCTATGGCTCGGGGTTCTTTCCGTGGCCAGCGCCGGTCGCCGTGAAGCCCGGAGATTGCGTGTCGGTCCGCCTGCGGGCGAATTTGGTCGAGAACGAAACGGTCTGGGGTTGGGAGAGTTGGGTCAGTGAGGCCGGCTCGACAACCCCGAGCCAGCACTTCCGGCAGTCGACCTTCCTCGGAACGCCTCTCGCCCCCAACCGCCTCCGCAAGCGCGCCAGTGGGCACCGGCCCGTGATTGGTGAGGATGGTCGGATCGACAGGATGGTTCTGGAACTGCTGGATGGTGCGGCGACCAACGGCGAGATTGCCAGTCGGCTGCAGGAAAAGTTCCCGTCGCGATTCGCTTCCGCTAACGAAGCGTTGACGCGCGTCGGTACCCTTGTTGAACGTTACGACGCGTCGAACTGACCCACACAGCGCAAGCCGGAATTCGACGGCACTGGCAGACGGTTGCCGGATTCGAATCCGGTACGTCAGGACAGTGTCACCAGGGACTCCCGTTCCATGTCGCCGATCAACGCCAGCAGGTCGGTAGCGCACCTGTCCATCCGCACGTCGTACTCGGCGACAACGACGTCGGCCACATCGGAAAGCAGCTCATGCGTGGCAAGCAGCTGCCAGATTCGGACGCCCACCGGGTCGAGGCCGAAGTACACGCCGGTCTTCAGGTTGAGCAAGACGGCCTCCTCGTGCAATTCCTGAAACAGCACGTCGTCGCTGACGCGAACACGCGAGGCGAGGCTCAATTCTTGGGTCATGGCTGTAGTCTCTGGTTGCCGTTTCTGGCCAGCGCCAGCATGGGCACAAAACGGTTGAGTTGCCCGTCGTCGCCCAGGACAACAGCGCCTTCATGCTCGACCCATGCGTGGGATTCGAAACCGCGCTCCGCGTCCTTGCTCACACCGATGTAGATCACCGGGCTTCGGCCCGCTCGCAGGAGCAAGCGCTCCATCACCAACGCCCGCGTCAGGCAACTGGCCGAGGGAATTCGCCGACCGGCGGCCTGCACGGCCCACGCCATTCGGCTCACCCGAATCGACGCCAATTTATCGGACACGGCGCGCCCCGGCAGTGTCAATCGCCGCGCTGAGTTGAAGGGCATGCACCACAGGGCGACGCGAGCCACCACCAGCCACGCAGCCGCGTACACGAACAGGGTCCGTTCGGCGTGCGACAGGTCCGCAAAGTTTCGGAGCGGCTTGATCATTCAATACGTCGTCGATTTGGCAGAGAGGTGGTCGCCCAACGTCGCGATCGAGGGCTTGCGTCGATTGTCGCAAGAAACCGATCGGCGGCGCAGGTTCTAGGCGACGTTTCACGGATCGGGTCAGAGGCGGCATCGATTGACCGGCCGCGTTGGGCCGGTGGGCACTGGGGACACGATGCTTGCTTGCGCTTCTGAGCTATTCTTCATTGGATGGCTGGCACCCGACCAGCTATTCCCACAACGGCCTCGTCGAGGGAGCACATGGACAACTACGAGCAGCGCACAGATGCAGTGCGCCCCGCCAGCAGCTCACTCCTGCCTTGGTACGACTCGGTTTGGCTCACCAAGTACCTCACCGCCGAGTCCCTCGTGCGCCGCATCAGACCCGAGGCGCTGCCCGGGTTTGTCGAAGCGTTCAAAGTCTTTCGCACCCGGCCCGACTTCGATGTCAAGCTGCTCGAACGGCCGTTCGACGAGGAGACCCTCGGGGCGATCCGCCGCACCGTGGCGTCACTCCGGCCCGCTGACCTGGAACTGCACGAGACGAGGCACTTCGGCCGCTTCGTGGTTCACGACCATCCCTTCTTCACCGAATTACAAGAGCGAACCGTCGGCTTGGTGGGCGACGTGGTCGGCGAACCTGTCGAAG
>JANOAW010000809.1:0-6358 GCA_031411355.1 Hyphomicrobiaceae bacterium
GGTTTGCGCCCGGTCTTGGGACAGGCGTTCGTTTCGTCGGCTCGACCAATCCGCCCCCGACCGTGGTCGACGCCAGACCCGAGCCGAAGATCGAGCCGAAGACCAAGCCGGAGCCGCGGTTTACGGCGGTCTCGGAGGCGCCGCTGAAGCCGAGCGGCACCGCGGTCGACAGCGGCTGGTCTGCGATTGTGACCTCAGTCAGCGCCGATCCCAACCCCGGCTCAGATGGCTCTGCCTATCTCGTGCGCGGGCTCGTCGGCGCCGCTCTGGTGCTCGCCGCCTGGGGTGGACTGCTGTTCGTGCGCCGCCGCAGCGCCGCAGCCGCGCTCGATCGCGCGCAACCGCCACCGACAGCGAATTCGACACCGTCGGCGGGCACGTCCGACGAGGCGGCCTTGTGCGCCGAGTTGGTCGCCCGTGCCGTCAATCTGCATCAGGCCTCGCGCGAGGCCGTCGAAGCATTGCCGAACCTCAATCTGCGGGAAATCCTCACCAACGATCTCGCCTCCATCCAGCGGCGGTTGTTGTCGGCGAATTTGACGCAAGACGTTGCCGACGAGCGCTGGGCGGCCGTTACGCCTGTGGTCGCGACCGCGCTGACGGATCTCGAGCGCATCGCACGCATCATCGCGGGCGTTCTGTCGAGCCAGCCGCCGTCGACGGCGCCCGCTTTGCCGATCGTCCCCGTCGTGTCGATGCCCGAGACGGCGCACCAGGCCTACGAAGCCTTGGGCGTCAATCCAGAGGCGAGCCGCACGATCGTCAAGAAAGTCGTCGACGGCCTGCGCCAGAGTTGGCATCCCGACCACGCCCGCGACGACGACGACCGGTCACGTCGCGAGGAGCGCATGAAGCAGATCAACGCCGCTTGGGACCTGATCCGGTCGGCAAACGAGCCGACCACGGCCGACGCCGAACGTGCGGCGTGAAATGAACCGGAGACGCCGCGAAATATCACTCTGTAGGCAAATTTTAACGTCCCGGTGACGGCTCCTGGACATTGTCGCGCTCGACACGGCTGGCACTCGACATCGGTTGATCAGCCCTGGAATTATCAGCTGGATGGACGTTTATGACAGTATCAATTTCGGAAAAGCGAGTAACCCCGCGCCGGCGGGTCCTCAAAGCGGGCATCATTGCCTTCAACAATCGTCACTCGTCGCTTCCATGTACGGTGCGGGATGTCTCCGACACAGGTGCACGTCTGATCGTCACCGGAGCGGTCAACGCACCCGATACATTCGAATTGCTGATCGAACTGGACGGTTTGGAGGCACGCTGCGAAGTCGTCTCGCGCAAGGCTGACGAGGTGCGCGTCCGCTTCGTCATGCCCCCGCGTATCGTGCCACCGCGGCGCAGCCAGGTCGTGCACGCCGTGGTGCCGAAAAAAATGCTGTCCTTGCGGCGCAAAGCCGGTGACGACGGCTGGTGAGGGGACAACACGGCCATCACGGTCGGTTCCTGTTAAGACGCCACAGGTAAAACGAGCGCGTGCTGTGGGAATTTGCAGGCGAACGCAATGGTGGTGCCAGTCAAGAGTGTCGACCAGACGGTGACGCGCTACGAAGCGATCGTGATCGGTTCCGGCTACGGCGGGGGCGTTGCGGCGTCTCGCTTGTCACGAATGGGTTTCAAAGTCGCCGTGCTCGAACAGGGTCGATACTGGCGACCCGGGGATTTTCCGGTGACGGCATCGGCGCGCCGCAAGACCACCCGGCTCACCGGCCGCATGAAGCTTGGCGATCCCTCGGGCCTCTACTATTTATCGGTCGGCCACGGGCTGACCGTGTTCGGCGCTTCGGGCCTGGGTGGCGGCTCATTGATCAATGCCGGCGTGGTGCTGCGGCCGGATTTGAGCCGTCTCCGCACGGCCGGCTGGCCTGACGCCACCGTCGGCGATGGCTTGTTGCTCGAAGGCTTGGCCCGTGCCGAGACCATGCTCGGTGTCGGGCCTGCTCCGCAACCGGAGCGGTTCGCCAAATTCCTCGGCATGCAACGCGCAGCCGAGGCCGCGGGCCGAACCGTGCGTTTGCCACCGATGACCATCAGCCATCGACCAGGGCTGAACGCCTCGGGCGTGATGCAATACGGCTGTCGCAACTGCGGCGATTGCTGGTCGGGCTGCAATGCCGGCGCCAAGAATACGGTCGGCATCACCTACATCGCCGATGCGCTCGACCACGGCGCTACGGTGCTGTGCGAAACCCGCGCGCGTTCGATCGCCAAGATTGACGGCGGCTGGCGCATCACGGTGCAGGGAGTGGCGCAGACAGCGCCCGAACGTCGCCTCGAGGCGCCGATCGTGGTGCTGGCCGCCGGCACGCTCGGCAGCAACGAGATCCTGTTGCGCTCGCGCGACGCGGGATTGGCGTTGTCGCCGAGGCTCGGCGAAAAATTCTCGGCGAATGGTGACGATCTGGTGTTTGCCGGCAATCTCGCGCAACCCGTGCACGCGATCGCGACCGGGTTTCCGCCTCAGGCCCCGCGGGGCACGCCCCTGGTCGGTCCACACAGTATGGCATTGATCGATCTCGGCGATGACGACGGCCCGTGTTGGGTGCACGACGGCACGATGCTGACGGTGATGGCGGGTCTCGCACCGGTCGAATCTCTGCTGCGCCTTCGCCTGCGGGACGCGTTGCGGCTGGTGCGGGAAGGCATCTATGGCGACGATCTCAGCCGCTCGTTGATCCTGTACGTCGTCGCCGACGACGATGCGAGTGGTCGCCTCCGCCTGCACAAGGACCGTGTCGTGGTCGATTGGCCCGGCTACAGCGCGGCGCCGGAGCGTGTGCGTGCCGAGCGCAAGGTCAAGGCCATGGTCGAGAGCATGGGCGGAGAATTCAACTCAAATCCATTCGCCATGTCGGCATTCGGCGGCAACAGGATCATCGCCCATCCCCTCGGTGGCGCCGCCATGGGCGAGACGGTGGACGTGGGTGTTGTGGCGCCGGACGGACGGGTTTTCGATCCGACCAAAGGCCCCACTGCCGTGCACGAGGGCTTGTATGTCTGCGATGGCGCGGCGGTGCCGTCGGCGATCGGTGTCAGTCCTTTGTTGACGATCACGGCCTTGGCCGAACGCGCGATGGCGCTTGCAGCCGTCAGACTCGGGCGCCGCCTCGATTTGGATCGCGTGCCGCCCCGCCCGCTCCGCGATGCGACCATGTGACGATCACGTGTGACGTCACGCGCCGGCTTTTTTAGCAAAGCCCCACGCCGCCTCCGCCAGCGGCACGATGCGTTTGATCGTGGTCAAGGCTTCGGTGCTGGCAGCGGTTCCGTCGCGCACCCGACCGGCGATGCCCTGCAGAATGGCGGCCAGGCGGAACATGTTGTAGGAAAAATACCAGTCGAGATCGGGCAGGCCCGTGCGTCCGGTCAAGGCGCAATACTGACTGACGGCATCGGCGATCGATGGGATGCCAAGTGGAGCAAGATCCAGCCCCGCGATGCCACGCGCCCCCGCGGATCCCGGCGCCGCCGGCGGCATGACCCAGGTCGTCAGGAAATAACTGAAATCCGCCAACGGGTCGCCGAGCGTCGACAATTCCCAATCCAAAACCGCGATGACCTTGGGTTGCTCGATGTGGAAGATCATGTTGTCCAGGCGATAATCGCCATGCACGACCGACACACGCTCTTGCTTGGGCACCGTGTCGGGCAGGAACGCCATCAGGCGCTCCATTTCCTCGATGCGTCCCGTTTCCGAGGCCCGATATTGTTTCGACCAGCGGTCGATCTGGCGCGCGAAATAATTGCCGGGACGACCGTAGTCGCCAAGGCCGATCGCGGCTGGATCATAGGTGTGCAGTTGCGCCAGCGTCTCGATTTCAGCGGTGTAGATGGCTGACCGCTGCACAGCGGTCAGTGTCGGCAGGCTTGCGTCCCACAGGATGCGGCCCGGCACCATGGCCATGACGTAGAACATCGACCCGATGACGCTGTCGTCCGTGCACAGTCCATAGGTTCTGGGCGCCGGAAATCCAGCCTTATGCAGTGCGGTGATGACCTTGTATTCGCGATCGACGGCATGTGCCGACGGCAGCAGCTTGCCAAATGGCTTGCGTCGAAGAACATAGCGCGTCGCCGGCGTATCCAGCCGATAGGTCGGGTTCGACTGCCCGCCCTTGAACTGGTGCACCTCGAGCGGCCCTTCAAATCCTTCGATATGACCCGCCATCCAGCGCGCGAGGTCGGCTTGGTTCAGCTTGTGACGCTCCTCGACCGGTTTCACACCGGAGAACGTGTCGTCAGGGGCGGACATGAGGCGCTTCCCGCAGTGAATGATGGATGAGGAACGTGTCACGAGATACGGGGTGCCGCAACAGCTTTGCAGTGTCCCTCGACCCGTGGCGCCGCTCACACCCAACCCGCATCCACGACGTAGTGCTGAGCCGTGCAGGTGGACGCATCGTCCGAGGCCAGGAACACGACGAATTTGGCGATATCGTCCGGCGTCACCCACTTTTTCAGGCACTGCGCGTCGAGCCGCATTTTGTCAGCTTCAGGCGTCCACCATTTCTCGATCTGGCGTTCGGTTCTGGTCCAGCCCGGAGCGATCGCGTTGACGCGGATATTGCTGGGGCCGTAATCGCGCGCGAGCCCACGCGTCAGGCCGATCATGGCGGATTTCGACGCCGTATAGACGGGCATGCCGCCCATCCCGGCCATCCACGAAATCGACGAGAAATTGACGATCGATCCGCCGCCTTTCGCCTGCATGCCGGGCAGCACGGCTTGCGCGGCGAAAAAGGCATGCCGCAGGTTGACGGCGATGCGCTCGTCGAACATCTCGGGCGTCACGCTCTCGGTGGCGTGGCGCTCGTCATGGCCGGCAGTGTTGATCAGGATATCGGCGTCGCCGTGCAGCTGTGCGAGAATACCGATTGCGTCTCGCAACATGGCGACATCGCGAATATCGGCTGCCACAAATCGGATCGCCGCAGCAACGCCGTCGAGATCGAGCGCCAGCGCGGTGCCGACATCGTCCGCGATGTCGATGAAGCCGACCTTGGCTTTCTGGCGAACGAAGGCCCGGACGATGCTCGCCCCGATCCCTTGCGCCCCGCCGGTCACAACCACCGATTTGCCCTCGAGGTCGGGATAGATCGCGCCACCAGTTTGCACTGTCATGTCGGCACTCCCTGCACGTCGACGGTCCGCCGTCCGCCGCGAGCTATGTGCCATTATGTGTCATGGCGTCGGATTGATCGACGGCGTCGTCCGCGGCGGACATTGATCAGCATGAGAAAGGGAGATCTTGCGGGCCTCCCCCTTCACGACGGGCCCTTCAAGGCCTGCCTATGCCTGCCTTTATGAACTGCCATTTATGGCGCAAACGCGAAGCGCCCGATCAACCGTTCGCTTCGGCCTCTTCCGCAGACTTCATCAGCTCGTCTTTGCTGACCGTCTTTTCCGTTGGTTTGGCAATGGCGACGATGTGGTCGATGACCTTGTCTTCGAAGATCGGCGCCCGCAACTCGGTCAAGGCTGCAGGGTTCTTGTCGTAGAAATCGTACACCATCTGCTCTTGCCCGGGGAAACGGCGCACTTGCTCCATCAACGACCGGCGCAGTTCATCTTGAGAAACCTGGATCTTGTTCTTGTCACCGACTTCGCCGATGACGAGACCTAGGCGCACGCGCCGTTCGGCGATCTTGCGATATTCGTCCCGAGCGCCGGCTTCAGTCTTGCCTTCGTCCTCGAATGTCTTCTTGGCGCGCTCGAGCCCATCCGTGACTTGCTTCCAGATGCCCTCGAATTCGTTGTCGACCAGCGCTTGCGGTAATTCAAACGTATGCGCCTTGTCGAGTTGGTCGAGCAGTTCGCGCTTCAGTTTGGTGCGTGACAGCTGATCATACTGGCCCTGAATTTGCGTTTTGACCACGTCGCGCAGACGAGCGAGATCTTCGAGCCCGAGCGATTTCGCCAGCTCGTCGTCGATGGCCGGGACGATGGATTTGGCGACGGATTTCACCACGGTGTCGAATACGGCTGTTTTGCCCGCCAGTTTCTTCTCGGGATAGGCCTCGGGGAACGTCGCATCGATAGCGCGCTGATCACCGGCTTTGGTACCTTTCAGTCCGTCTTCGAACCCGGGGATGAATCCGCCACGGCCGAGCACGACGGGCATATCGGTGCCGGTGCCACCATCGAAGGCTTCTCCGTCGATCTTGCCGGCGAAATCGATCGTCACCTGGTCGCCGTCGCTCGCCACACGCCCGTCTTCGACTTCGAATTTGGTACCGCGTTCGGCGAGTTCTTTGACGCCTTTGTCGATTTCTTCGTCCGCGATCGCAACCACGTGTTTTTCGAGTTTGACAGTCGAAAAATCCGCCAGCGTGATCTGCGGCAA
>JANOAW010000810.1:0-5286 GCA_031411355.1 Hyphomicrobiaceae bacterium
CGATATAGAACATGTAACAGAGCAGACCGATTGCCGTGATGACGTCGCGCATCACGGAATTCAGAGCATGCTGGGCCGCTTGCTGGATATAATTGATGTCGTTGGTCAGACGGGACACGAATTGCCCCGTGCGGTCGTTGACCAGCTGCGCATAATCGGCGTTCACAAGATGACGAAACGTTCGTTGCTGCAGATCGGCCGTCAGGCCCATGACCAATCCACTCGCCACGATCTGGTGGGCATACAAGAGACCTGCGCGCAGGACCGTGATGGCCATGATCGCCATCAGGACACGCCCCATGAATTCGTATTGGCCGGCCCCGAGAGTGTCGAAGGCGAGCCGCATCACGGCAGGATATCCCGAGGTCGCGATGGCGAGGCCGACCGCAACCAGAAGCGACACGGAAATCGAGCGCAGGCGTGGGACGACCCAATCGTGGACCATCCGCGACAGCGTCCCCTTCACTCGTGCATCGAGCAGTAGCTTGGCGCGCGCAGGAGCACTCGTCTGGTTCGTCTCAGTCACGGAACCCCGTCTATCTCGATTGCAGGCGAGGCGCTGATTTCAGTCCGCCAGAGCAAATAGAGTGTGCCAATTCGCGACGTTTGCCAACGAGCGGACCGCCGCACGACGTCCTGCCGCACGTTGCGTCGGGGGCATTGGGCCTTTCAGCCAACGGCTCCGGAGCTAGGCTCGAGCAATCGGTGCATATGCACGATGAAGTAACGCATGTGCGCGTTGTCGACCGTGCGTTGTGCGCATGATTTCCAAGCCTTGTGCGCCTCCGCATAGCTCGGGAAGATGCCGACCAGATCGAGCTTGCTCACGTCTGCGAAGTCGATCCGGTCCAAGTGAGTGAGTTCGCCACCGAAGACGAGATGCAGCAGTTGTTTCGGTGTATGTTCGGTTCGTGTCGTCGGGGTGGTCATGACTGGCTCCGGATGGGCGCGCTTTTTCTACATAATACCGCGGCGAAACAACGGCATCGCGGCAGCCACATGCGATTCGTTGAATTCTGCCAACGGCGGCGTGTCGCACTCGCGCCGTCGGGTCGCGTCGCGCGCCGGACACATGTCGAATTGATTGCGTAGGACGAATGGTCGAAATGAGTGACAGGATGCATGCGGTTTGCATTGACTGACCGACGTCGACTGCGCGTGCAGCTCGGCCGGAGGTGGGTATGCGTCGTCTTTGCTCGCTTATTGTCGCTGTCAGCCTTTATGGTGTTCAAGCCATCGCGCAGGATCGCCCGATCGACGGTGAGGCAGCTCTGCATTCTGTCGTCGCGACCATACCGACGGCGCCTCCGCGAACGACCGACAGCATCACAATCGTCGTCGGCGGCGATCTCGGGTTCGGCAGCAGTGCGGCGGCGCCATCGGCGCTCGGTGCGCACCGAAACGGACAGATCGTTCCTTTCGACACACTGACGGCCGGATTGAGACCGCTCCTACGCGGTGATGTCGTGTTCGCCAATCTGGAAACGGTGGTCAGCGCACGAACGGACCTGTTCGCCGTCGACAAGGCTTTCAATTTCCGCAGCCATCCGTCGGCAGTGCGCCATGTGGTTGGCTTAGGCCTCAACGCGGTGTCGACAGCCAACAATCACGCCGTCGACTATGGGGACGTCGGGATGGCTGAAACCCTGCGCCATCTCGACGAGCTGCGACTGGAAGGGGCGCTGCAGGCTTTCCCGGGAGTGGGGCGTGGGCGTCAAGCAGCACTCGCTCCCCATACAGTTGTTGCCAGAGGCATCTCGGTCAATATTTCGGCCATCGGGATCGGGGGCGGTCAACTCGGAATCCGGGAGGACAGTGCCCGTCCGACAATGGCGCACTACGGCTCGTCCAACGATATGGCTCAATCAACGGCTGCACTTGCGGCCGCAGGCGGCGACATACGTTTATTGTCGGTTCACTATGGAACCGAACTACAGGTTCGCCCCTCAGCTGCCGACGAACATCGTTTGCGCGCCGCCGCAAGCGCGGCCGACGCACATATCGTCGCCGCACATCATGCTCACGTCGCAGCCGGGGTTCAGCAGCAGAACGGACAGTTTCTGTTTTACGGCTTGGGTAATCTGCTGCATGCCGGCATGCAGGATATGGGACGCCTCGGTATTTGCCGCGATTACGGACTCCTCGCCCGCATCCATCTGCGCCGCGACGAAGGGCGTTTCCAGGTGCGCGCGATCGAAGCCATCACGCTCGTCGATATGCATGCGGCAGCGCGCCCGAGAGACGGCGAAGACGGCCGGTTACGTATCGCGGTACTCAATCATCTCGCCGCCGGCCTCGATCGGCCCGGATCGGCAACCGGCGTTCGTTTCATGGTCCGCGACGACGGCTCGGGGCTGTGGTGTGCGCCAAGCGCTGAAAAAGATCACGGCAAGATAGGCGAGATGTGCCGGGAGCATGAACACCCGCCGGCTCCCTCCCCCGACCTCACTCGCCGTATCGCAACGAGTTGCGGGGCCGAGATCCCGGCGCGAGATCGCCAGGTCGGTGCGGCGACCGTCGCTGCCGAATCGAGCCGCCAGCCGAACAGGGCGATCATTCGCGCGCGCGATTGGAAAGACCTCATCCTGGGTGATGTTCGTTGAGGTTTGCATCCAGGTGACGTCGAAGCCGAATTTCTTCGACGCGCCTGCGGCCATCCGTGATTCGCAAATCCCGGCGTGTTGCCCTACGTTGGAATAGAATCGCCGCGCACGAGGCTCGCAATCATGCCGAAAGTTACCTCCGTCCTCTCTCCGTCTCAATCCTTGCGGCGTGTGGTGACGAAGTCGTCGACGCGGTCCAAGAAAGGCATCGTCGTCTCGCAAAATCGCATCGCGTCAGAGGTGGGCGCACGGGTTCTCGCGGCCGGCGGGCACGCCGTCGACGCGGCGATCGCGACGGCGTTCACAATCGGCGTCGTCGAGCCATGGATGAGCGGCGCGGGAGGCGTCGGCGTCATGATGGTCCGCGAGGCCAAAACCGGCAAGATCACCGGGCTCGATTTCGGCGCCGTCTCGCCCAAATCTCTCGATCCGAAACATTATCCCGTGATGGGCGGTGCCGACGGAAACCTGTTTGGATGGGCGCAGGTCAAAGACAATCGCAACACGGTTGGCGCAACCGCGGTCTGCACCCCGTCGCAGCCGCTGGGTCTGGCCACGGCTCACAAGCGGTGGGGCAAGAAAAATTGGGCCGATCTGGTGCGCCCTGCGGTCGAGCACGCCGAAAAGGGCGTGATGGTCGATTGGTATACGATGATCAACATCACGTCCGCCATGGCAGATCTGGCTCGGGATCCCGGCGCCACCAAACGATTTTTACGCGACGGGCTGCCACCACAGCCACCCGTCGCCACATTGGCCGGCAGTACCGTACGTCTGCCGATGCCGGATCTGGCGAAAACGCTCTCGGCGATTGCCGAACATGGCGCCGAAGTCATGTACAAGGGGCCGATGGCACGCGCGATCGCGTCCGACATCAAGGCCATGGGCGGCTTCCTCACTGAAGAGGATTTGGCGACATATCATGTGCGCGTGGTCGAAGAACCGCGTGAAGTGACCTACGCGGGCCGCAGCGTCTTTACGTTGCCGGAGCTGAACGGTGGCCCCACGGTGTCGATGGCTTTTGACGAGTTGAAGCGCATCCGCAAACGCCCGGAAGCGAAGCCGACCGGCAAAACGTTTCACGCCTACGCCAGCGCGCTGCGGCACGGATGGTCGTACCGCATGCGTAAAATGGGCGATGCGGGGGAAAAGACCACGCCAACGTCGACCACTCACATTTCGGTCGTCGACCGTGACGGCAATATGGTCACACTGACGCAGACGCTTCTGTCACTGTTTGGCGCACGCATCGTGCTGCCCAAGACAGGCCTCCTCATGAACAACGGCATTAACTGGTTCGATCCGACCGGTGGGCCGAATGGCATCGCCCCCGCCCGTCGCGCGCTCGCCAACTATGCCCCTGCCATCATGGTCGGCCCTGACGACCTCGTCGCGATCGGCGGCTGCGGCGGGCGCAAGATCATCCCGGCGGTGTTTCAATTGCTTGCGTTGCAGGCCGACTTCGGTTTCGATCTTGAGCAAGCTTTTCATCAACCCCGCGTCGACGTATCCGGTATGGGACCGGTCGCCGTCGACCGCCGCCTGGGCGACAAAGCCATACAAAGCCTCTCCGCCGATTTTGACACCGTCATGTGCGAGCCAGTGCCTTTCCCCTTTCCGTTCACGATCGCCTCGGCGGTTCGTCGCGCGAAGGGCATGAACGAGGGCGCGACGGAGCCGGAACATCCGTGGTCGGAAGCCGTTAGCGAGGACGACGTCGTCTGACCGGATCAGGCGCGTGATATAATCCGTGCCTGCGCGCCGCGAAGCGGCCTTGAGTCGCAACATCAGCCGTCATTCGACGAGCCGATTGTGCGATCAAAGATCCAATGCATACGTTAACCTGAACAATTCCATCAGTCTTAATAAGACTGTTACTGCGCTCGCGTTGAAAATCCGCATCCGCGGATCAGTTAGGTCTGTTCTCGTTCGCAAATACTCTTTCCCTACTCTGCGAAGTGAGGATGGAATATGACACCCCTTCTGATCGTCGGCACGCTGTCGATTATAGCACTCTTGTTGATCGTCATGGCCGTCTGGAAATGGCGGCGAGAGACCTTGACGGCTGTAATCTGCCTTGTCGCAGGTCTAGCGCTCGGCGGGGTCACCGTGATGAAAGTCTGGCCCGCGCTCACCGATGAAACTGTGTTCGCTGAAAGCGAACACCTCCGCCAACAGCTTTCCGATGCGCGGATCGCTCTTGCCGAACAACAGCGCCAGGCGAAAGCGGCGTCAGCGTCACTCGCGACCGTGACGCAAAAACACGACGCACTCGATGCCGTGTCGCAACGTCTTGTCAGCTCGATGGAAGAAAGCGTCGCCGATCTGCAACGGCGATTCCGGTCGTCGGGCGGAGACGTCATTCTCGACCTGCCGCCCCGCGCACCGATGGCTGCCAGCGCAAGTTTCGCCGAGCGTGCCAATACGGTGACGGCCAGTGTCCAGGATCTGCATTTTCTGCGCTCACGACCTGTAAACTTGCCCCCGCCCACACCTGAAAATGTCTCGCGTCAAGATGCGACCCGCGATCTGGTTCGGCTTCGTGACCGCCTTTCGACGCCTCTGAAGACCGACAGCTACGACGTCGAGCCGTATCCTGCCCGCGAATTGATCGGTGGGCGGCAAGGAAAATATTACGCCATAGATCTGAAAAATGCCGACAGTGGTATTCGCTATTTCTTCG
>JANOAW010000811.1:0-3243 GCA_031411355.1 Hyphomicrobiaceae bacterium
CTTTGACCGACTCCTGCCTGTTCGTGGTCGCGTAGCAGATGTCCTCTTTGTGGGGTGTGGCGATATCGGGAAAGCGCGCCTGCAATGCTGCGACGATGGCGGCCGTATCGTCGACCGACAACGTGGTCTGGGTGATGAATGCCAGTTGGGCTGGATTTCTCGGCGTATAGGCCATCGCATCGTCGACTGTTTCGATCAGCGTCACGGCGCCGGCCGGCAGTTGGCCCATGGTGCCGACGACCTCGGGATGGCCGGCGTGCCCGATCATGACGATCTCGCGACCGTCGGCGAAATGGCGCTCGGCTTCAACGTGTACCTTGGACACAAGCGGGCATGTCGCATCGAGGAAGAACATGTTCTTTGCTTTGGCATCAGCCGGGACCGACTTCGGTACCCCGTGTGCCGAAAAAATCACGGGGCGGTCGCCAGGCGGAATCTCGTCGAGCTCTTCCACAAAAACGGCGCCTTTTGCCCGCAGGCCATCGACGACGAAACGGTTGTGGACGATTTCGTGTCGCACGTAGACGGGCGCCCCGAATTTCTCCAGAGCCAATTCTACGATCTTTATGGCGCGGTCGACGCCGGCACAAAAGCCGCGCGGAGCCGCCAGAAAGATGGTCAGTGGTGGCTTGCTGGCGGCCAGTGGGTCGGTACGGGTCGTGTCTGTCGAGACCATGCGTCACTCGTGTTCGGTTGTGAATCGTCAATGGGCTGTCGTCACGGTGATGGCAAGAGGTTGGGTTGGCAAGAGGTTGGTCGCGAGGTCGTGCGGTCGCATTGGCACTTCGGGTGTGCCCATACCGGCGAAACTTGGCGGCCACAGGCGAGCGATGAAGGGTGTCGTCGTTCGTTCGTCCGGGTGGCGGGGCGCATGTCGGGTGCTAGAGTGACAGTGGAGTACTAGAGCAGCAATCGTGGACCGGTCGAACGTGGGCCGGTCGAAAGTCGACTGGTCGATGGTAGCTGGTTGAAAGTGGACTGTATGTGGTCGTAGCGGCGTGGGGATGCTGCGACTGGTTTGCGGGGGCAAGCGTCGGCGGACTGGTCACCTGTGCGACCGGACATCCCGAAGCAGAAACTGGATCCAGGTTGATGACAGCGGAACGGTTTCGACATATTTCGCTCGGCGCGGCCGTGCTCGCCAGTGCGGCACTCGCGGGGTGCGGCATGGGGTCGTTGACGTCGGGTATCGGTGGCGGCCTGTTCGGTGGCGGCGCGGCCGGTAAGACGGATCAGAACGCAAGCGCGATCACGACCGAAAGCATGCTCACGGCCGCCAAGACCGACGGCAATGCCGGTGGCGATGTGGCCGGCGGTTGCCCGCGCTTCAACGTCTTCTCGCGTGACGCCACCGTAACCATCTACGAAGCCGGCCGTATCGGGGACGCGCTTGGCGTCGTCCATCGTGGCGAGATCACCAAAACCGCGCGTGAATGTTCGGTCGAAAATGGCCGGGTCACCGTTAAATATGGCTTCTCCGGTCGCATTCTGCTCGGCCCGAAGGGCAAGACAGGCAACGTGACACTGCCGCTGACCGTCTTCGTCGCCGACAGCAAAAAAGAGCGTGTCGTCAACGACAAAATGCGCGTCGACGTTCCGGTCGCTCTCGACAAACCGATCGGCTATTTCTCGACGGTGCGTGAAGTGTCTTTCCCGTTGCCGGAAGGCTCGCGTCCGGGTGAATTTGAAGTCTTCGTCGGATTCGATCGCAACATTCCCAACGCCGGTTGAGTGCGGTCACCACGCCGCGCGTGTGCGACCGCCATGATGTCCGCGCCGTCAAATAGTGGCGCGCGTCACATCGTTTCCAGTTCATCGATCATGCCCGACAGCACCTTGAGGCCTTTGCCCCAGAATGCCGGGTCGCGCGCATCCAGGCCAAACGGTGCCAGCAATTCGGAATGATGTTTCGACCCACCGGCTTTCAAAAGGGCGAAATATTTGTCGACGAAGCCGGGATGGGCCTCCTGATACAGGCCGTAGAGCGAATTTACGAGGCAATCGCCGAACGCGTACGCGTAGACGTAGAACGGCGAGTGAATGAAGTGCGGGATGTAGGCCCAGAAGTTCTCGTAACCCGCGTGCAATTCGACGGAGGGCCCAAGGCTCTCACGTTGCACGTCGAGCCAGAATTCGCCGAGCTGTTCCGATGTCAATTCCCCCGCGCGCCTGGCTTCGTGCACCTTGCGCTCGAACGAGTAGAACGCGATCTGGCGCGCCACGGTGTTGATCATGTCCTCGACTTTGCCGGCCATCAGCGCCTTGCGCTCCCGCGCATCGGTCGTCGCGGCCAGCAGTGCCTTGAAGGTCAGCATCTCGCCGAACACGCTGGCCGTTTCAGCGAGCGTCAGCGGGGTCGGTGCGAGTAACGGACCTTGGGGGGCCGCCAAGACCTGATGCACGCCGTGGCCGAGTTCGTGGGCGAGCGTCATCACGTCCCGCGGCTTGCCCTGATAATTCATCAGAATGAAGGGGTGTGCCGAGGGTACCGTCGGATGGGAAAAGGCGCCCGGGGATTTGCCTTCGCGCACCGGCGCATCGATCCAGTTGTTGTCGAAGAATTTCTTGGCGATGCCACTCATTTCCGGGGCGAAACCGGCATAGGCCGTCAGCACCGTGCGTTCGGCGTCGGCCCAGGTCATGACACGCTCGGGCTTCTCGGGCAGCGGGGCGTTACGATCCCAATGGGCAAGTTTGGTTTTGCCGAGCCACTTGGCCTTCATGGCGTAATAGCGATGCGCGGTCTGGGGATAGGCGGCGCGCACGGCCGTGACCAGCGCGTCGACGACGTCGCGCTCTACCCGATTAGCCAGATGCCGGCTGTCGGCGACATCGGCGAAACCGCGCCAGCGATCCGAAATCTCCTTGTCCTTGGCGAGCGTGTTGGTCAGCAGCGTGAACAGGCGGATGTTGTCCTTGAATACCTTGGCCAAGGCTTCGGCTGCGGCTTGCCGCTTCTTGCCGTCCGCATGGGTCAGCATGTTGAGCGTCGGCTCCAGCGCCGTTGGTCCGGGCTCGCCGTCAACGTCGAAGCGCAGCGCGGTCATGGTCTCGTTGAACAGCCGGTTCCAGGACGCACGAGACGTGGTCGATTTTTCGTGGAACACCTGTTCGAGCTTTTCTTCGAGTTGGAAGCGCTTTTCCTTGCGCAGGTCGTCGAACCACGGGGTGTAGCGCTGGAGTGCCGGATCTTTCAGCGCCGAGGCGAGCGTGGTGTCGTCGATCTTGTTCAATTCGAGTTCG
>JANOAW010000812.1:0-2065 GCA_031411355.1 Hyphomicrobiaceae bacterium
ATCAGCCCACATCGCCGCCGGGCGCGGCCGCTTCCGCGGCATTCGGCACGCCGTGCAATTCGATGCGAGCGGCACCATACCGGCCGTGCGCAAATCACAGCCGGGATTGCTCCTTGATGCGCGCTTTCAAAACGGCGTCGCGCGATTGGCGCAGCATGGCTTGTCGTTCGACGCCTGGCTCTACCAAACCCAGCTCGACGAGTTGATCGCGTGCGCACGCGCTGCCCCCGCGACGTCGATTGTGCTCGACCATGTTGGTGGTCCACTCGCGATCGGCGCCTATGCGGCCCGCCGCGATGAGTTGTCGACTGAATGGAAGCGCAGCCTGAGCGAACTCGCGCGCTGCCCAAACGTCACCGTCAAGCTCGGCGGCCTCGGAATGGCGACGGCCGGGCATGGCCTGCACGCGCAATCCTCGCCGCCGACGTCAGAAATCATGGCCGCGGCCTTCCGCGACCAGATCCTCACGACCATAGATCTGTTCGGCGCCGATCGCTGCATGTTCGAGAGCAATTTTCCGGTCGACAAAATCTCGAGCAGCTACGCCGTGTTGTGGAATGCTTTCAAACGGCTGACGTCGGATTTTTCAGCCGACGAGAAAAACGCGCTGTTCCAGGGTACGGCTGCGCGCATCTATCGCTTGATCCTCGCCGAGGCACGATCGACATGAACAAGCGTCTGGAGGGCCGCGTCGCTCTCGTGACCGGCGCCGGCAATGGCATCGGTCGGGCCATCGCCGAGGCATTGGCGCGAGAAGGCGCAATCGTCGGCGTCAACGACCTGAAGTCCGAATTCACGCACCCCTGTATCGAGGCCATCTCGACAGCCGGCGGCCGGGCGATCGACTTGCCGGCAGATGCGGCCCGTCGCGACGCCGTGCACGACATGGTCGACACCTTGCGGCGTGCGCACGGACGTTTCGACATCATGGTCAACAATGCCGCCTGGGTGCGATACGAGGCGATCGAAACCATCACCGAAAAAACCGCGGATCGCATGTACGCGATCGGCTTCGCCGGCGTCGTCTGGGGCATCCAGGCTTCGGCCGCCGCCATGGATCGCGGTGGGTCGATCGTCAACATCGCCTCGGCCGCAGCTTACCTTGGGCTACCCAACGCATTGCTCTACTGCGGCATCAAATCAGGGGTCTTGGGTCTCACGCGATCGGCTGCGACTGATCTCGGGCCCAAGCGGATCAGGGTCAACGCGATCGCACCCGGATCGACCCGTACCGACGCGGTCGCGAGTAAACTGACGTCGGAAAAGCTGGCGATCCGCGTTGCCAAAACGCCGCTCGGCCGCCTCGGCGAGGTCGACGATGTGGCCAAGGCCGCGCTGTTCCTGGCCTGCGACGACAGCAGTTTCATCTCGGGTACAACGCTGTCGGTCGACGGCGGGCAGACGTTCGCGTTCAGCTGAGCGGACGTCCTGTCTCGGCAAACAACGCACGATGAAAATCGGCGTTACCAAACCGCATGTCGAGCATTCTCAAACGGCGCATGATGTGGCTGACAGCCAACTCGTCGCTGGTGCCGATCCCGCCGTGGAGCTGCACACATTGATGGCCAACGAAAAGCGCGCATTGGCCGACACGCGCCTTGGCCGCCGAGACGGCGCGACGGCGCTCAAGCCGATCAGCGCCAAGCATCTCCGTGGCGTAGTAGACCAGTGAGCGCGCCTCCTCGCAGGCCATGGCGATATCGGCCATGCGATGCTGGACCGCCTGGAAACTGCCGATGGCCACGCCGAACTGTTCGCGCGTCTTGACATAGGCGAGCGTCAACGCGCAGGCAGCCTCCATCCCGCCCAGCGCCTCCGCCAGTTCCGCGGCGATCGCATGATCGACCGCGCGCTCCAACGGCTCGAAGCCGTGATCGACAGCCCCGAGTACACGGTCAGCCGACACCTCGACGTCGGCGAACGCGAGCCGCGCGACGGGGCGATGATCGATGGCACGGAAGGCCGACATCGAAACGCCGGGCATGGTCGGTTCGACGAGCAGCAACGTCAGTCCCGCCGTGTCGAGTGCCGAGCCGGACGTACGCACCGGGACGATGACATGTGA
>JANOAW010000813.1:0-13379 GCA_031411355.1 Hyphomicrobiaceae bacterium
GTCGTGGTCCATTTTACCTCCGAGCGCTCGCAGGCCTGCAAACAGATGGCGCCCATGCTCGAGCGCGCGATCAAGGCCGCAGGTGGCAAGGTGCGCATGGTGCGCATGAATGTCGACACCCACCCGACCATCCCCCAACAATTGCGCGTGCAGGCGTTGCCGACGGTCTATGCCTTCGTCGACGGCCGCCCGATCGACGGCTTTGCCGGCCCGCAGCCCGAAGCCCAGGTCCGCGCCTTTGTCGATCGGCTGATCGGCGACGCGGTCGGTGACGAGATCGAGACGGCGCTCGCCGAAGGGCAAGCCGCACTCGACGCCAACGACCTGCAGGGCGCAGCTGAAATTTTCGCCGCCGTGTTGCAGCAGGAGAGCCAGAACGTGGCGGCGCTGGCTGGCCTCGCCCAATGTTATCTCAAGAGCGGCGATGTCGAACGCGCCGAGCAGACGCTTGCCCTGGTGCCGCCGGACAAGGCGAGCAACAGTGCCGTGACGCAGGTCCGCGCAGCCATCGCGTTGGCGAAACAGGCGGGAACGGCAGGGGATACATCTGCGCTCGAAGCCCGCATCTCAGCCGACCCGAAGGATTATCAGGCCCGCATCGACTTAGCCAACGCGCTGGCTGCCACCGGCAAGAAGATCGAGGCCCTCGACCAGTTGCTCGAAGCCATCCGGCGCGACCGCAAATGGAACGAGGAGGCCGCTCGCAAGCAGCTCGTCCAGCTGTTCGAAGCCTGGGGGCCGAAAGACGCAGCGACCCTTGAAGGCCGTCGCCGGCTGTCGTCGGTTCTGTTCTCGTGACTTCGCACGACCGGAGGCGTCCATGCGTGCCAGCGATCGCTACACCTCGACGAGTTCACTGCCTCGGGTGATCCCGGTGTTTCCGCTCGGTGGCGCCATCCTGCTGCCGCGCGCGACGCTGCCGCTCAACATCTTCGAACCGCGGTATCTGCAGATGTTCGACGAGGCCATGTCCGGGCCGCGCATTGTCGGCATCGTGCAGCCCGCACGCGAAGCTGAGAGCAGTGAAAGCCCGCAGGGACGCGTGGTCCCGCTGCGCCATGTCGGGTGCGCCGGGCGCGTCACCGCGTTTCAGGAACTCGACGACGGTCGCCTGATCGTCGGCCTGTCCGGCTTGATACGCTTCGCCATCACGTCGGAACTGCCGTCGGAGAAGCCCTATCGCGCCTGCACGGTCGACTACGCGGCGTATGCCGGCGATCTGACGTCGGGTCAGGGCGCCGACGATGTCGATCGGGAAAAATTACTGTCGACATTGAAGAAGTTCCTCGATGCCCGCAGCCTCAAGGCCGACTGGGCCTCGATCGGACGGGCGGCCAACGAACAGCTGGTGAATTCGCTCTCCATCATGAGTCCGTACGGCCCGGAAGAAAAGCAAGCGCTGCTCGAGGCGGCCGACCTCAAAGCCCGCTCGGAGCTGCTGATCGCACTCGCTGAAATGGAGATCGCGGCGGCCGGTCGCAGTGGCGGGAGCGGCTCCACTCTTCAGTGAGCCGACGAATAGATCGTGACCGACCAAATCCCATCCGACCCTCCGGCGCAGCAGATGGATCCCCGCCTGCTCGAATTGCTCGTCTGCCCGCTGACCAAAACAACACTGGTCTACGACAAGGCGCGCCAGGAACTGATCAGCCGCGCCGCCCGCCTCGCATTTCCGATCGTCGACGGCATGCCGATCATGGTGATTTCAGAAGCGCGCCAGCTCGACGACCGCGATCCCGCCCTGCGTCGGCCGTAAGGGCGGAACACCGCTCCTCCACCGCTCATGCCCATTTTGCCGCCCTCGCGACGATCACTTTCGTGCGATCTCAACGGCTTGCCACGCCGCATCAAGAAAAATCACGAAAGACGTAACTAAGCATATTGCTAGCCTGCCCGCTCCATGCATTATTACGGTTTATTAACCAATACTTAGATTGGCAGGTTGATATGATCTATCATCATGACTCTGTTGATTCTTTCGGCACTTTCCCCGTCCAGGATCTCACGCGACGCCGCTTTTTCGTTGCAGCCACCGCGAGCGCCGTCGCCGAAGCGATCGGCTTACGAAGTGCAGTTGCCGGCCAGCCGTCTACCGTCTGGCGCGACCAAAAACTGCCCGAGCGCATGCGTGCGTTTTTCGTCAAGGACCTGTCGCGCCTCGTCGATCTGAACGGCACCAATCAAGGCATGCGCTATTGGGACCAGACCGAATACATGACGCCGCACGAAGATTTTTACGTCCGTAACGAATATCCGACCCCGAGGCCCGAGACCGACGCACGCGTGGCGCGTGAAACGTGGCGGCTCAAGATCCACGGCGACGGCATCGAACGCCCGCTCGACATCGGCTACGACGACCTGCTGAAAATGCCGTCACGCACGATCGTCGCAACCATGGAATGTGCCGGCAACGGCCGCTCGCTGTTCTGGGAGCAGCAAGGCATGGTGTCACAGCCGACGGAAGTGACGGGCACGGGATGGGGCATGGGCGGCATCGGGCAAGCCGAATGGCGCTTTGTCACAATGCAACATATCCTCGGTCTCGTCGGCCTGAAGACGTCCGCCAAGTCCTGCCTGTTCTGGTCGGGGGTCGATGGCAAAACGCCTGGCTCGGCATCCGACACCGGGCGCCCCGTGCCGGTCAGCGCCTTGCTGCATCGCGGTCGACATATCGGCTTAGCCTTCCAGATGAATGGCCGCGATCTCTCGCCCGATCACGGCGCACCGGTTCGAGCGCTGGTGCCGGGATGGTGTGGCGCCGCGTCGACGAAATGGTTGACCGAAATCAAAATTGCGGCTCACGAGTTCTTCGTACCGCTCAACACCAAACGACATGTTCTGTTCGGACCGTCGTACGCAGCGCGTGCGCCGAAATCCGGACCGCGTGACGAATTCCGCTTCACCACGCCATCTGATATCCGAGGCGTACCCGTCACATGGTCGCCGCCGCGCTCGATGCTGACCATTCCACTGGTGCTCGAAAGGCAACCGAAGTTCCCGCACAATTATCCACTCAGGCCGGGCGAGTTGCCCCGCATCGGCGTCGGTCGGCAGACGTTGCGCGGCTACGCCTGGGCGCCGCAATACGGCATCAAGACCATCGAAGTTCGCGTCAACGGAACCGGCTGGCAGAAAGTGCGCCCGCTCGACCCGATCGCGACCAGCTATCGCTGGTCCCGGTTCGATTTCGAGTGGGATGTGCCAGCCGGTCGCCATAGCGTCGAAACGCGCGTCACTGACATGAACGGCACCATGCAGCCGGCGAGTGTGCCCTTCAACGAAGGCGGTTTCGATTTCTGGGCGGTGCCGAAGTTTCACCTCGAGGCAGTCTGATCACGCGTTATGCCGCGCTCTCGCGCACCAGCACTTTCAGGATATGGCGGTAGAGAGCCGAGAGGTAACTTTCGGCCCGACCTTCGATGAGCAGCACACCGCGCAAGCGCATCGCGGTTGGTCGCGCGTCGGTGACGAGGCTCACTTGATAGTGCGAGGACGTCGGCACCAGTCGAGCGCCCCGCGCGCCGTCGCCCCGCCCGCCGTCGCCCTGCACGTCGATCGAGCCGCCATGCGGCGTCGCCAATTCGGCTTGTTCGATTTCAGCCGCACTCGCACTCGACACATGCGTGAGGCGGGCCGTAACGCGCTCGGCCAACGGCAGCTCGGGAATGAACACCGCCGCAGCACCCGCTTCGACGCGCCAGAGATCCGCTTCCCTGAGGTAGCCGACGATCGCCCCGCCGCCACCACTGCCGCGCACCAAAGCCAACTGCTCGCGCGGCCCGACCCAACGGCCGACATGCATGTTCGGATCGAGTTCGATCAGATCACCAACGAATGGCGCGATCACATCCAATTCGGCGCGTTCCCGTTCGATGCCCTGCACTTTGGCCAGCAGCGCAATCCGGCTCGAGATCAAAATCTGTCGCTCATCGCGATCGTCCTTGTCAGCTGATCCTCGCGCGAGCCGCAACTCGATCGACGACAGGCGCGCGCGTGTGATGCGCAAGTCGCTCTCGAGTTCAGGCGAGGTGAGCTGGATCAGCATCTCGCCTCGGCTCACGGTCTGCTCACGCGTGGCGACGACGGCTGCAATCTGTGCGGCCCGAGGGGGATACAATTTTGCCGTCTCCGCTGCATCGAAGACAGCCGGCACGCGGATGCTGGTCGACCAGGGAACGATGAACCCCAACAGTGCCATGGCCAGTACGGTCGCAGTCACCGCGGTGCGTTTGGAAGTCAGGATCGCCTTGCGCATGGCCCACCAAAGTTGCAGTTCCGCCACGACGGGTTTGGCGACGAAGTAGCCGATCTCGAACAGGAACATCAGGATACCGAGCGCTTTGAAGAAATAGGCATAGACCGTCAAAGCGATGCCGGTGAACAGCACCACCCGGTACAGCCAGATGCTCCAAGCGTAGGCGGCGAGCAGTCGCACCATCGCTCGTGGCAGATCTGGCTCGGGCGATACACGACCGAGCCCGAACAGCCATTCGCGCATGCGCCACAGACCGACGTCAAAGGCACGCGATTGCAGATTTTCGACGCCCAGAAGATCACTCGTGATGTAGTAGCCATCGAAGCGCATGAACGGATTGAGATTAATGGCGAGGCTCATGGTCCAGCTCGTCGTTGCGAGCAGGAACGCGGTCTGACGCAGCGCGCCCTCGGGCAGGAACACCCAGAGAAACGTCGCCAGGCAAGCAATACCGAGTTCGACCGCGACGCCGGCGAAATCGATGGCGAAGCGGCGTCGGCGATCGGTGAGTCGCCAGGCATCGGTCACGTCGGTGTAGAGCACGGGCGCCATCATCATGAAGGCGACACCCATCACCGGCACCCGACAGCCGTACCTGAAAGCCGTGTAGGCGTGACCGAACTCATGCAGGATCTTGACCACGAACAAGGTGACGCCGAATTGCGCCAGCCCGGCGACCGTCATCAGCGCGCGCGCGTCGGACACGAATACGTCCCACTGTCGCGACACGAACATCAAGCCGACGAGGCCGATCAAAGCGACGCAAAGGTGCATGCGCCGATCAAAGAAAATCGACACAGACGATTGGCTCGCTGCCAGAAACCGCTCAGGCGAGAACAGCGGTATGCGGAAGAATAGATAGTTGTGCACCAGCTGCATCAACACGCCGTGACGATGTGCCTGTTCGGTGTCGCGTCGCCGGCGCCATGCCCCTTCGTCGACATCGTCGAGCAAATTGCTGCGGCTGAGGAATGTATTGAGATCGTCGACACTGGCCGCGTCCACGGGTCGGCGCAAGCGACGCGACAACGCCTCAGCCAGCGCCGGTACGGTTCGATGTTCGCCCCACAGGTCGAGCGCCGCCCGCGTCGCCCCCTCGATGGCGATGAAGCGATGCCGCAACGGATCGTAGATGCGCCACGTGCACGCGCCGTCGGAGGCGCGCGGACCTTCGGACAAAACCAGGTCCTCACGCAGCGGCGCGAGCGGCTTGTCTTTCGGCTCGGTGGCGCTTGGCTGCATCACAGCCCGACCCACTGCCGCAATGTCGTCAGCGGACGCCGGAGCACGTAATAGATGGCCGGAACGCGGCCACCGTAGAGCTGAGCCGTACCGCGCGAGCCGAGACGTGGCGGTTGGTCCTGGTCGTCGAAGCGCGCTGTGACCCGAAAGGCGATGCCGCCACCATCCTGCGGTTTGGCGTGATAGTCTGAAGTGATCACGCTCGCCGCGCGGGGGGCGAGGGGGGACGAATCGAGAAAGATCTTGGCGCGCTTGTCGTCGCCGAGAGAAATCGCATCGGCGACGGGCACACCGATGCGGATATCGACCTCGCTCGGGTCGGCGATCTCCATGATGCGCTCGCCGGTGGCGGCGGGTCTGCCGAGCAGATCGCGTTTGTCACCGAAGACGGCGAGGCCGGCACGCTCGGCTGTGACGACCGTCCGACCGAGCATGTCGCGGGCGAAATCGCGCTCGGCGATTTTGACCGTCAGCTCGGCCTGCGCAACGACGAGATCGTGACGCGCACGCATATCAGACACAGCAGCCAGCATGGTTTTTTTGACGCGCGAGTCGGCGACCTCGACCTCGCGCTCGGCAACTTGGAAGCGGTTCTTCAGCATGGTCGCTGAGAAACGAACCAACACATCGCCTTTGGCGACCACGCTGCTCGGCGCAACCGGAATGCTCTCGATGATGCCGTCCATGGGCGCAGTGACGACGAACGGCTCCCGAGCGACGATTTCCATCGGCGCCAACGTCGTCAACGACACCGGAAATCCGGCGATGGCAAATGCCACAACGCCGCCGATAGCTGCGCGCTTGCGATCGAACCGGAGCGGCTTGAACCGCGTTGCCGGCGCCAGATGCCAGTGCCAGGCGTGAGCGAACGACACACCAAGTCGTTGCGCTAGAACCACGTCGTTCTTCAGCCAAGGCTCGTCACGCAACATCAGGACGCCACCGATCCGCGCCATGCCGGGACCTTGCATGGGCACCCACAACGCCGCCCGAAAAGGATACTCGTTGGGACGGATCGACGACTGATTATCGGCGTCTTGCCACAGCTGCACCGACTGGATTGCCCCGCTCGCGGCATCGACCGCCAGTTTCGCGACCTCGAGTTCGATGGCCTGCAGAAGCGGCGCACTGCGATCCACTTGGCCAAGCGCCGACCCAGCGACGATCTCGAGCCGACCAGTCACGACGCCGGGGGCGACCACGAAACACTGACGGCCCCGCAACAACAGCGGCATCTCATTGGCGATCAAGGCCCGCAGGTCCGCGAGGGTCTTGGTCGCCCGTGCCTCCCCTTCGACGCGCAGCAACCGCACGAGCGCTGACTGATCCGCCGCTGGCTTCGGCGGTGTCGGCGCGCCCCGAGCAACCGTTGGCTGAACAATCGACACGGTGTCGGCGGCTGGGCTCGGCATGTGTCACTCGTCGATGCGTTTGAAAACGGCCGTGCCACTCATCCCGGGCAGAACAGTGCCGTCGACGTTCTCGAACCCAGCGATGATCTTGATTGTCTGGCTGATCGGATCGACGGCAGGACTGGTCCGCATGACCCGCGCCCGCACCTGCCGCTGCACCTCGTCGACGTGAAAGTCGAACGCGGTCCCAACGGCGCTGCGCCGCAACCAGTGCGAGGGCACGATCAACTCGAGTTCGAGGCGTTCATGCGCGATCAGAGATATGAACGGCTTGCCCGGCTGTGAGGCTTCGTGCACCTGCAGGCCAAGATCGAGAACGCGGCCGCGAAACGGAGCCACGACGACACACTGGTCGAGCTGGCTGCGCAAAGCGTCCGCCTCCGCCCGCGCCTTGGCGAGCCGGGCTTCTGAAACGTCGAGATCGTTCTTGCCGACGGACTGTGTGCGCAGCAACATCCGGTTTTTATCGACCGTGAGCTGCATTTCGAGCTGCTGAGCGTCGGCCGCCGCAACTGTCGCGATCTGGCGGCGGCAATCAAACTCCACGAGTTTATCACCGGCCTCGAAGGCTTCGCCCTCACGTGCATGGATCGCTGCGACACGAACCGACAGATCGGTCGAGATCGAAGCCTGCTGCACCGCGCGAACGATGCCGCGAACCGGGTTCTCGGTCGGTGCCGACACGGCACCAGGGGCGGGCCACGCAACCGCCACCACAGCCAGCAAACAGACAGCGCCGTCAGCGCAACGCGAGCGAGATTTTGCGATTGGCACCGAAGTCTCCCCTCTCGAACCACAGACCTTTTATCTGGGACGCGAGTTCCCCGACCGGGGCGGCCGTCGACACGTCGCTCGCGTAGGGATCGAGCCCGACACTGGCGAACACGTTCGCGAACGCCGACTGCATTCCCGAGAAGGCGATATCGCGTTTGACCTCGGCGACGAGAGTATTCAACTCCTCACGGATGAGGGTCTGCTCGCTGATCCGATCGGCGGCGGCCTCATTGCGCATCTGGCGCACGAGGCGGGTCTGCACGTCGAGGAACTCCCGCGCCGTATTCAGTTCGCGCACCATATTGGCGTAGCGGATCCGGCTGACGTGAACCTGCGTCATCACGGCCATCGTAAGAGCGAGAGCACGCGCGGACAGGAGCTTGTCCTGTCCATCGATCACACCGCGCTTGGCCGGATACTGGAACGCGCGCATCAGGTTCCACGAGGATTTGGCGCCCCAGGTCACCCACTCCCGATGCAACAGATAATGGTTGGTATCGCGGTTGGTGCCCGCGTAAAGTTGCAAGCCCGGCAGCAACTCGAGCAAAGCGGCGGTTGCCTCTCGGTCATTGATGCGCTGCTGATAGGCGATATCGCGCAGCTCCGACCGATTGAGAAGCGCTGCATAGATCATATCCTGCGCGTCGATCTCGATCACCGGCGCGGTCGCATCGAGGCTGCCACCGACCAGGCCGAATGCGGCTCCAGGCCGCAGGTTCATAAGGGCTGCCAACTGCGCCTTGGCGACGCTGAGTTCATGCTGAAGCTGCTGGCTCGTGCGCTTGATCTCGATCAACTCGCGTTCGTAAGTGAGGGCGGTGATGGGCGACGCTTCCCGCTCGCGCGAAAGCTTACGCGCATTGGCCTGGGCCGTGCGCACACGCATTTCGAGTTGCTTCAGCTTCTGCACCATGCGGTCGGAACTGACAGCGCGCCAATAAGCCGTGCGCGTATCTTCGATGATACGATGCAGCACTTTGCGCTTGGCTTCCTCAGCGATCAGCACCTTGTCGGCCGATTGCCGCGCGCGCACGTACGACAGTCCGAAATCCAGAATGTTCCAGCTGAACGTCAGATCGGAAACGGTCCGGTTGCGGTCGGTCGACGTAGAGACCGGCGGCGTTTCGACGCCGCTGATCAGCTTGCGTTCACCCGTCGACAGTTCGTTGTTGCGCGACGAGTATCCGGAGTTGACGACGGCGCTCGGCAGCAACGCATAGTGTGCGAGGCGCAATTCCGTCTGGCGCAACTGCGCTTGCATCATCTCGACGCGATGATCGAGATTGTACTTCACGGCACGGGCCATCGCCTCGTGCAGGCTGATGGCGCCGTGCGGCGCCTCTTGGTCGGCGGTGACGCCTGCCAGATTGCGTTCGGTGATGACCTCGAGTTGTCCGAAGGTCAACGGCACCGACGTTACGGCGCAACCGCCGAGCGCCATGGCGACGGCGATAGTCGAGACACCCGCGAGGCAAGCGGCGCGCACGCGTCGCCATTGGCCTGCGCGCGGACTGTGAGGGACGTGGCAAACGGTTTGCATGATCACTTCGTCCCCGAATAAACGCCGTCACTCTTTCCGGCCGGCTGGCCGTCACGCAAGGTACGGCGAACAGGTGCCGTATCCTTCAGTCCGCCAGACCGCGGCGCATCCGGGGTCGGCCACAGCCACGGCCATATCGACGGCGGCGGTGGCGCTACAGGCACCTTCTGAGAGCCGCTGCGACGCACTCGGCGGGCGTCCTCGCGCGCCTGCTCCGCTTCCCGCTTCAGCCGAGCTGCCTCGACCTGCCGCGCGCGCGCAGCATCGACCGCCGCCCGCTTAGCCGCATCGGCGATGCGGCGCGCCTCGGCCAAGCGACGTTGTTCCGCTTCCAGGCGCAGTCGCTCAGCCTCGCGGCGCGCCTTTTCGAGTTCAGTCAGATAGCGACCGCGATCAGATACGGCGCTCCGGTTCGACCAATGCGCGCGGATCTGGCCCGCCAAGGTCGCGACATCGGCATCCAGCTCGAGACCGACACCCTGCAGATCATAGCCGAGCGAAACCATCACGCTCGAGCTGGCGCTTTGCAGACCACCGAGCGCGATATCGTGCTGGATTTCTGCGATCAACAAATTCATCTCTTCGCGGATCAACGTCTGCTCGCCGATAAGATCGCTGCTTTTCTCGGCTATGAGCAACTTCACGAGTTGTGCCTGTACATCGCGATATTCGCGTGCCGTGCCGAGTTGCTCAGATGCGTTGCGCTGGCGAATGCGCGCAACCAGGACCTGGGTCATGATGGTCGCCGTGACAGCGAGCGCGCGTGTGCGCAGAAGCTCCGCCTCCGCCTCGACCGACGCGCGACGCGCGGGCAGCTGCACGACTTTCAACAAGTTGCCGGCGACGGTGACACCGAATCCCGTCCAATTGTCATGCATCAGAAAGTGGTCGTCGCTGAACGAGCGATGGGCGCTGACACCGATCGATGGCAGCAGATCGAGTAAGGCTGCATGCGCTTCGTCGGCATTGATGCGCTGGCGATAGGCGACGTCGCGGATTTCGGGTCGATTGAACACGGCTTCGGCGAACAGATCTTCCATGCCGAGGTGGCCGACCACGGGGTCTGGCTGCTCGATCACGTCGACGAGTTTGAAAGGCGTCCCCGGCGGCAGATTGATCAACGCCGCCAGCTGCGATTTGGCGAGCAACAATTCATGCCGCAAACGTTCGGCGGTTTGTAGGATCTGCACCAATTCACGCTCGTAGGAGAGCGCGGTCATGGGCGTTTCCGCGCCAGCTGCTTTTGCGGCGCGCGTATTGCGGATGGCACGCTTGGCGCGCTCTTCCATGCGCACGAAGCGCGTCGCGAGACGTTCCGAACTGACGGCGCGCCAATAGGCGATGCGCGTATCCTCGACCACACGCTGCGCCACCTTGCGGCGGTTTTCGAGCGCGATCAGTCGACGGTCCGAAGACTGACGAGCCCGCACGTACGACAGCGCGAAGTCGAGCACATTCCAGCCGGCCGTCGCATCACCGCTGTCGTAACCGCGATCGGTTGAAATAGACGATGCGGGAATATCCGTTCCCGTTGGCAGATCCAGGCTGCCGGTTGCCAGATCGTTGTTGCGGGCCGAATACCCGGCGGTCACGGCGAAACTTGGCAACATCTGCGCGCTAGCCAAGCGCGCCTCGGCGCCGCGCAGTGCCGCTTCATACGTCTCGATCTGTGCATCCAGATTATATTTGAGCGCGCGAGCAACAGCTTCATAAACGGAAATCGCCCCGACGATTGGCTCATTTGCCTGCGTCACGCGGTCGAGGTTCACTTGCGTGAGACCCATCATGCGCTGATCGTCGATTGGAGTCGGCACCACCGCGCAACCGCCCAAAGCGGCCACGAGTGGCAACCACAGAGGTCGCGACATGGCAGATACCAGCTTGTTGCTTTGAGTTGCAGGTGCCGGAGGAGCATCCGGATAGAAAACGCAACGCCACGCCTTTGAACTGGTATTGCAAATTTAGCTGTGGATCACAGCGCCCGGTGGCTGGCGTCCGGTCACCATGCACTAGCGCTACCTGATTCGAATGAATTCATTTTCAACGTCGTTTGCATAGCACTGTCGTCGGTTGCGCTGTGAATCCGCGGATGCGCCAGCAACCCGGCGAGGGGATAGCGACGATTAGCGACGAAGTTGTTTTGTGATCAGATGAGGCAATACCTAAGTATTTGGAAAGTCGACGTTAACCGAGTGCGACCAAAGTGATGTTCAAGACGCGGTGGGACTCGGGAGCCGCGCATCCACATCTTCAAGGACGCACGACATGGCACGCGATCAGCGCTCACCAGTGGTTCCGGCTGTCATGGCGTCGCAAGCGGTCCCGACATCGGCCGTGCGTTTGGTCTATCGACTGCTCGAGCCACGCATGGTGTTCGACGCCGCGGCCATGGCGACGCTGACCGATGCGGCTCACGCGGCACCGGCCGGAGCGACGCCTGAGACGACGGCTCCCACGACGACGACCGATCTCGTGGCGGCGCTGTCTTCGCCTGTCGTCCTCGATCCGGCTGACTGCGTGATGCCGACCGTCGGCCCCGATACGGTCGGCCCCGATACGGTCAGCCCCGTGATTGCACCAACGTCAGACCGCGACGATGTCTGCGTCATGCCTGTAATAACGAGCGATCCCGCGCCCCCGTCGACACCCGATCAAGATGTCGTGCGCAGCGGCATCATCGTCGATACGCCGGCCACGTCGGCACCGGTTACCAAATCGATCGTATTCGTCGACCCGCGCGTTCTCGACGCCGATGTGATCATTCAACAGGTCGCCCCCGGCACCGTCGTGGTCATGCTGACGACCGAAACCGACGGCCTCGACCAGATCGCGGCCTACCTTTCCGGCCACGAGCACGATATCGCCTCGATCCACATCCTCTCGCACGGCGCGTCCGGCCAACTCGAACTTGGCGGCTCCCTGATCACTGGCGATACGCTGCTTGCGCACCAGGCTGATTTGACGATCATCGGCCGCGCCTTGAAACCGGGCGGCGACATTCTGATTTACGGCTGCGATGTCGGGGCGGGCGTGGCTGGTGCCAAATTCATCGACGATCTCGCCGCATTGACCGGCGACGACGTGGCCGCGTCGACCGATCTGACGGGCGCTGCTTATCTCGGCGGCGACTGGGTGCTCGAAAAGCAGTCGGGTGTCATCGAGACGAAATCCGTCGCAGCGACGGAATGGGCGCACTTGCTGGCAGTTACCGCGAACAATGACACAGCGACGATTACCGCTTCGATTCCCCCTGCCGCCAATCCGACCGTGACCGGAAACGTCACGGCCAACGACACGACCAATGGCACGAGCAAACCGGTCATTCAGGTGCATGGTTTCGACACGGCGGTCGGCCAGCCACTCGCGACTGCGTATGGCTCCATCGTCATGAAGGCCGACGGATCGTACACGTACACGGTCGACAGTTCCAATTCGACAGTGCGCGGCCTCTCCGGCTCGCAATCGATCACCGACATCATCGGTTACACCGTCAAGGATAACCTTGGCGCCATCGACTACGCATATCTGACGGTGACGATCACAGGCGTCAGTGAAGCACCGGTCGCATACGACAACGTCAACACCGTCACGGCGGTCGGTTCGCCTTCGGCTTCCGGCAATATTCTGACTGACAGCGACGGCGTCGGCATCGACGTGATCGATCGGCCCGTCTCGCAGTTTGTGTGGGAAACGCTCTATGGCAACGGCGCCAATGTCGCCGGTACAAAGACCGTCGACGGCGTCAACGTTACGATCAGTGGCAGCACGATGGCGGCGACCGACGGCACCACATCGCGGACGGTCAATACCGGCACGCAAGGCGGACACACCGGATATTTCAACTGGTCGATCGATCCAGCCAAAAACCCGTACGTCGCGCCGACCACGACGTTCGCCTTCAGCCAACCCGTTATTAATCTCGAATTTTCACTCAACGATCTCGACATCTCAGGAGCGCCGTCAGGTTCGCCGGCGGTGACCGGCTGGCAGGACAAAGTCATCATCACCGGCACACGCACCGTCGGCGGCGTCGTCATACCCGTTACCTTCACGGCTCAGGCGTCTGGCCGATTGGTGGCAGTCGGCGCCAACGGTTTCGAGGGTCTCGGCGAGACCGGCTACGTCAACGTCAACGCGACCGACACCGACGGCAACG
>JANOAW010000814.1:0-2281 GCA_031411355.1 Hyphomicrobiaceae bacterium
TCGCCATCGCCGGCCGCAGGTGTTGGGGTGAAACGGAGGCTGTCGCCCGCGCTGGTTACGCAGCGCTGATCGCTGAACGCAATTGGACGATCGACGCGTTCGACGAACGCGCATTGACCCTTTTGCCGGAAATGGACGCCAACGTCGAAGTGCCCGAAATTTCGACCGCGTGCTGGACCATCCTCGACAAAAAACCGAGCGACATCATGTGTGCGCAAAGTCGGATGGTGGTGAAACGCAAAGGTGCCGTGACGCCGACCGTACTGCCTTGCACGCTCATTCCGTACGATCAGCGCTTCGACATGGGACCGACGCTCGACGCGTCGCTGCGCACCGACGGCGGCATGTTCGACGACGGCGCGGTCAAGCTGTGCCACGTCCATTGTGCTAAATTCTGTGTGCTTGGCGGCGGCAGTTGCAGTTGACGCCGCAGCAGTGCTTCAGGCCACGATCAGGTCGCGTTTGAAGCTGCCGTTGCGCATATAGTAGAACGGCACCGGGTTGGTGCCGGCATCAAGCGTACCGTCGCTCAACTGCTCACTCAGATCTTCAAGCACCAGCCGCGTGATGCGCGGGATGTCGAGTTCGCGCGCGGCATCGAGCGTCAGCCAATCCAAGCCCGACAACTCGCCGTCGTTGAGGCCAAGTCGTTCGGCAATGGCCGACGCGTCCATGGTGAAAAAGCGTGTATCGAAGCGACGGGGCCGCCCAGGTGGAGTTATGGCCCGCGCAAAAAACGTCAGCGGCGCGAGGCTCGGCACGAATCCGCGCGCGCCGAAACCGCGCCACGCCTCGGGTGCTGCGTCACCGAGCGAGCCTTTCGAGCCGATCACGAGCCCGGCTTCCTCGTACGCTTCGCGCACGGCGGCGAGAGCGAGTGCCTTGGCACGAACGGCGCTCGGACGGCCGCGCATTTGCGCCATGAGTTTCGTTGCCTCGTTAGGGCGCAAATCGCTGCCGATGGTGATGTTTTTATCGGTCGGGTCGACGCGACCGCCAGGAAAAACGTACTTGCCGGCCATGAATGCGAGGTCGGCGCGGCGTTTGCCCATCAGCACGCGTGTCTCGTCATGGGTGCGATCGAGAATAACCAGCGTCGCCGCATCGCGTGGAACCAGCGGCTTCTGCTTCGGATCGAGTGTTTCACCGGGTTCGGCGATATTGGCGCGCGTGCTCATGAAAGTGTCCGTTGCTGTGTGCGGACGAGAACGGCCGGGTCGTCTCCCGCCCAATGTTCGGGTGTATCGATGCCGACCACGGGCGCGCCGAAACCGTGCATGCGCCACGCCCACTGCAGACCGATCAGGGCGCCTTTGATGCGCGGCAGAAGCCAGAGCGACAACAATGCCGTCAACGGCAGCCAGATCGACAGGTGCACCCACATGTCCGGGCGATACCCACGCTCCACGAACAGGATACCCGCCACGACGACGTGCCCGACCACGAACATGGTGAAATACGGCGGCGCGTCGTCGGCGCGCTGATGATGCAGCTCAGTGCCACATGACGCGCACGCATGTTCGACCTTCAGATACCGGCCGAACATCCGGCCTTGACCGCAGGCCGGACATCTGAGGCGCCAACCGGCCCGAACAGCGGCCACGGCATCGCGCGGGGCTTTGCCGGCCGAAGATGGGTCGATCGAGGCGTTGGGGGTCGAAGTCATGACACTTGCTGCCGGTCCGGCAGCGTGGGGTCAAGTCTCGCGGTGTCGCGGCGCAGCACGTTGCAGCCCTCCCGCCAATGCATAGCAGCGCGTTAACTGTTCGCACCGACGTCACCTGGGAAAACACCAAAGTCGCACCTGTCGCCGTGTTGCACCAATCGCACAGGTTTGGCATACGGGCGCTGCGAATCCCGGGCGGAAGGGGACCCAGGTGGCAATTGTGTGACCGTTTCGGCTTGTTTGCGTGCAATGCGCAAAAATCGCCACGGTCAATCCACTCGCGTTTCGAGTGGCGCCACCCGGCCCGCCAAGCTTGGACCAGCTCCAGCTCACCCAACTCTAGGGGGACACCCGAACATGCAAAATATCCTGTGGGCGATTCTCGCCTGCGGCGTCGCTTCTCTTCTGTACGGCTGGCTTACCACCCAGCAGATCATGAAGGCCGACGCCGGCAACAAACGTATGCAAGAAATCGCCGGTTACGTGCAGGAGGGCGCAGCCGCCTACCTGAATCGTCAATACAAGACCATCGCCGTCGTCGGTATCGTGGTATTCGCAATCATCTGGGGACTGCTCGGCGGATTGGTCGCGGGGAAACTTCGTGGTCGGGTCGAA
>JANOAW010000815.1:0-3910 GCA_031411355.1 Hyphomicrobiaceae bacterium
CGCGCGAGCGGTATCGGCGCGCTGGTCATCGACACATCCGCGCGACCCGATCCTGCGTCCGGCCGTCTCGCTTCAGCTCTCGGCGCCACATATCTGCCATTGCCGTTCGCCGATGCCCGCACCTTGGCCGCGGCCGTGAAAGCCGCGGCGCCGCGTGGCGGAGTTCACCCGTGACGACCGCGCTGGATTGGGCGCGTGACGGACCAACTTGGCCACACGTTGGGACAAGCCGCCATGTCGCGGCCGGAGGCTTGACGTGGCATGTGCAGATCTTCGGCTCGGGTCCGCCGCTGCTGATGCTTCATGGAACCGGCGCATCCAGTCATTCCTGGCGCCATCTGACGCCGTTGCTTGCTGCCCATTTCACCACCATCGTCCCGGATTTGCCCGGCCACGCCTTCACGAGCGCACCACCGGCCAACGGGCTCACGCTCCCCGCCATGGCGCGGGCGACCGCAGCCCTCCTCGACGCTCTCGCCCTGTGGCCCGCGGTCGCGATCGGTCATTCGGCGGGCGCGGCCGTCGCTCTCGCGATGATCCGGGACGGCCTCATTGCGCCGGCCGGTATGATCGGCATCAACGCCGCGCTGCTGCCGTTCGGAGGTATCGCCGGCGTCGTCTTTCAGCCAATGGCCCGCCTACTGACGTTCAACGCTGCGTTGGCGGGCCTGCTGGCAGACAACGCCACGCCGCGTCGTGTCGCCGACACGTTGTCGGGGACCGGTTCTACGCTCGATGCAGCGGGCTTGGCATACTATGAGCGCCTGTTCCGTTCACCACGCCACGTGCGCTCGGCTCTGCAGATGATGGCCGGCTGGGATCTCGCCCCGCTCGTGCGTGCCATGCCGAACATCAAGACTCCGATTGCCCTGGTTGTCGCCGGTGGTGATCGCGCCATAGCACCCGAGCAAGCAGGTCGCGTCGCAGACCTGCTGCCCGCGGCCGAGGTCATCTATCTCAAGTCTTTCGGCCATCTCGTCCATGAGGAAGCGCCCGACCTCGTCGCCGGCAAAATTCTGGAGATCGTGCGCCGATGGATCCCGCGGCCTTAAGCGAACCGACCAACTGGTATGTCTTGCTCGATCTGCTGGTGCCGTTCGCGGTCGTGCTCGCAGGCCTCGCCTGGTACGATCAAAAACTTCGCCGCGCGCGCCACCGATCCGCCGTGGACCAAGGCAGAGCCAGGGACAAAGGCAAAGACGGGGACAAAGGCAAAAACGGGGACCAGGGCAGGGACGGCGCATGAATTTTTAAAACACGGCGTGTTCACCTCGGTCGACGACGGTCTCGCCGGCCAGCACGCGGGCATAATATTGATCCAACGTCTCGGTGCCCGTTGATGGGGTGGCAGACGCATCATAACGCGCCTGCGCGGGGTCCCAGACCAGCATGGATTGAGTGGCGTAGTAGCGGCCGATGCGGGCCAGTTCAGCTGCATCAGCTGCACGCGAACTCACGCGTCCGAAGGCGGCCAACGTGGCGATCGTCGCATCGAGCACGCGCACCGGTACGCGCTGGAACGTCGCCGCACGCCCGAGCAGTCGGAACAACGCCTCCCCCTGCTGTCGCGGCGTCACGGCGTCGCCCGGCCCCCCGATGGGAAGAATTCGGTTCTGCTTCGTTGGATCATCGAGGCAATCGACGAGGTAGCGGGCGAGATCGTCATCGCTGATCGGCTTGCACGCCGTCAGCGTTCCGCAGCCGAAGACGAGAAACGGCTTGCCGCGCCGCACGCGCTCGATCTGGCCCGACAGCGACTTGAAATATGCCGTGGGCCTGACGATCGAATAGGTCGTGCCGGACTGAGCCAGAACGGCTTCGAACGCACGTTTTGCATGCTGAAACGCCAACACTGGTTTCTGCACACAGATGGCCGACAGGAGCACCATGTGCGTGACGCCGGCGCCGCGCGCCGCCGCCAGAGCCTGCACGTGCGCGAGATGATCAATGGCCCACGCGTCTCTGGGCGTTCCCGTGCGCGAAGCCAGACACGACACCAACGCATCGAACCGCTCGCCGCGAAATCCATCCCGCACCAGCGACGTCGGATCGGTGACGTCGCCATAACGCCACTGGATGCCATCTTGCGCAGCCATGGCCTGTGCGCTCGCCGAAGGCCTGACGAAGCACACGACCTCGTGCCCACGCTCGAGCAGAGCGCGTACCGTGGCGCGCCCGATGGTGCCGGTCGAACCCAGCAGAAAGATCCGCTTGGGTTTCACCCGCTCACCGCGCGCGGCATCTTGTAAGGCAACATCCATCTGACCACCGGGTGCGCGAAGCGTCGCAACGACAGGCTCTCGTGGATCGCGGTCACGCGCTCGCCGCCGACGCTCGCAGCCACCAGCGAGCGGGCATAGAACGGCGCATCCTCCAGGGTCTTCAGCACGCGAGCGGTCGTTCCGTGATCCGTGCGCGTTGTCCGCGGCACGAGCCAGCGCGTCGGCATCAGGCGCCGACTTTCGAGCCGCTCGATCGGCTCGGCTTCACCCATGCGGTCGAAGCGCATGGCCAACGGCTCGATCGCCCCGTGCCGGCTGTCGACGTCGTAGACAACCGCCGCGCCGGTTTTCAACGCAGCGCGTGACCAGCTCCAATGCGAGAAGCCCGCCTCAAGCATTTCGGCCCCGCGGTTGTTGTCGATATAGCCCTCACCCGACCACTTGAGGTTCGGCTCGTCGAGTTCGACTTCGATCCGAGCCACCGGCGCGATCGGCCACCACACGTGCCGCGCCATCGGGTCGAGTTCGAACGCGCGGCCGGTAAAGATCTTGGGATGCACGCGCACGCGCCCCTTGATTTTCGAGGTGATCGGCAGAGGGAACGGAGGCGTGCGTTCCTCGATCTCGATGGTGAGCGTCTGCCCGTCCCAACGCAGACCACTTGGGCCGATTTGAAAGGTTGTGGGCGTGCGCGATATGGCTCCGGCATCACGCTCGGTCATCGCCCACTTGTGCATGCGCCGCCCGTAGAGCGCGATGTTCAGTGCGCAGTGATCGAATGCATTCTTGTAACCATGCCAGCCATAATATGGCGAGAACACGCTGCCCTGGAAGGCGATGATCGTCAGGGCGTGGGCCTGATCGTCGCTGACGCCGTCGACGTACCACCAGGCATAGCCACCGGGCGCGACGTCCTGCTCGAAGCCAAATCCGCAAGCAGGCATTGCGCTGCAAGACGCCCCGATCGCGCCGCCATCGGCAATCCCGGTCCCGGATGCAGGCTCCCGCCCGCGAGATAAAAACCCGGCAGACGCGTCCGTGCTCCCGCCCGCCGAAACGCCGCCATGACCGAATGCGGCGCGGGTCCATAGAGCGCGCCGCCCGTCGCCGGGAAGCGACGGTGGAAGTCGCAGGGCGTCGAAACCACGCTCGCCCTCGGGTTCGTCACCCGCACGCCGCAGGCCCGCATCTGCGTCAGTATAAGCTGCTGCCATTGGTCGATCTCCTCGGACGTCGGCTGATGGACGTCGCCGTTCGCCGGCGCATTCACGAGACAGAACAGGGGTCGCGGCCCGCCTCGTCGTTCGGCTTGGGGCGCGCACACGTAAACGGTCGGTCGCGGCGTCAGCCTGCCGCGCTTGAAGATTGCGTCGAATTCGTCGGGATAGTCGTCACCGAAACAAACCGTGTGATGTGCGAGATCGAGACCGTCCACCTCGGCCAGAAGCGATACCGTTACAGCCGACAGCGACCGTGGTCGTTGCGCAGACCGCGGCACGGATGCCCGAACGGCGTCGCCGAGCAGACCCGCGCCAAGTGCCGCGACGTCGCCGTTGAAAACGACAGCGTCGGCCGAAAGTGTCTCACCATCCGCACACCGCACACCACTAGCGCGGCCGTGGTGCACGAGCACGTCGTCGACACGGCACATCGTCCGCACCGTCACGCCCGCGCCGACGGCGAGCGCG
>JANOAW010000816.1:0-2653 GCA_031411355.1 Hyphomicrobiaceae bacterium
GCCTTCAACCTGCTGACCGACGGATTGCGCTCGGCCATGGACATCAAGTCGTGACCGCACATTTGCTCGAAATCCGCGATCTTGAAAAGTTGTTCCCCGTGCGCGGCGGGCTGTTTGGGGGCACCAAAGCCGTTGTCCGCGCCGTCGACGGTGTTTCCTTCGATGTCGCCCGCGGTGAAACGCTCGGCATCGTCGGCGAAAGCGGATGCGGCAAGTCGACGACCGCGCGCTTGATCATGCATCTGATCGATCCGACCGGCGGCACGATACGCTTCGAAGGTAAAACCGTCGGCAGCGCGGTCTCGCTCAAGGCCTTTCGCGCGGCCGTGCAAATGGTGTTTCAGGACAGTTACGCGTCCCTCAATCCACGCCTGACAATCGAGGACTCGATCGCGTTCGGCCCGACTGTGCACGGGGTCTCGAAGGCGAACGCTGTCGTGCGCGCACGCAGATTGCTCGATCGCGTCGGCCTCGATCCGATCCGCTTCGCAGGCCGCTATCCACACGAGCTGTCGGGTGGTCAGCGCCAGCGCGTCAACATCGCGCGTGCCCTCGCCCTCGAGCCGCGCATTCTCATTCTCGACGAGGCGGTGTCGGCCCTGGACAAGTCAGTCGAAGCCCAGGTCTTGAACCTGCTATTAGATCTTAAAGACGAATTCGGGCTCACCTACATCTTCATCAGCCACGATCTCGAGGTGGTGCGTTTCGTGTCCGACCGCGTGCTGGTCATGTATCTCGGCAAGGTCGCCGAGATCGGCCCGACGGAGGCGATCTATACCGCCAGCCGGCATCCGTATTCGGCGGCGCTGATGGGGTCGCTGCTGTCCATGGATCCTGACAGGCGCACGCAAACGGCACCGATCGCGGGCGACCCGCCGAATCCCATCAATCCACCCTCTGGCTGTCGCTTCCACACGCGCTGCACGTTTGCCGAAGACCTGTGCGGGCAGCGCGTGCCGCTGCTCGATGGGGTAGGCCATGCCGCCGCGTGCCACATGGCGACGATCGGCAGCGGGCATTCCAAGGCACCTCGGAGGTGCGCGTGACTGACGACCAGATCCTATCGATCGAGAATTTGACCGTCACGTTCCGCGCCGGTGCAAAGCCCGTGCGGGCCGTCGATGGTGTCGATCTCGCGTTGCGGCGCGGCGAAGTCGTCGCCTTGCTGGGTGAGTCCGGGTCCGGCAAGAGCGTGACGCTGCGCTCGATTCTGCGCCTGCACGACGAAAAGAAAACCCACATCCAGGGCTCTATTCGCGTCGATGGCACGGACGTGCTGGCTTTGCCACAGGCAGACTTGAACCGGTATCGCGGCGGCACGGTCTCGATGATCTTCCAGGAGCCGATGCTGGCGCTCGACCCCGTGTACACAGTCGGCGCACAGATCATCGAAGCCGTTCGGCGCCATGAACCTCGAGCGACACACGCGGATGCGAGACAACGCGCGCTCGAGCTTTTCGAGCGGGTGCGCATCCCGAGCCCGGAGCGGCGGCTCGCGGCCTACCCGCACGAAATGTCCGGCGGCATGCGTCAGCGCGCCATGATCGCACTTGCGCTCTCGTGCAAGCCGAAAATCTTGCTCGCCGACGAGCCGACGACGGCGTTGGACGCGACCGTACAAATCCAAATTCTGCTGCTGCTGCGGGAGCTTCAACAGGAACTCGGCTTGTCGATCGTCTTCGTCACGCACGACATCGGCGTCGGCGTCGAAGTGGCAGACCGTATCGCGGTCATGTACGCGGGTCGCATCGTCGAGATCGGGCCGGTTCGCGACGTCATTCGCGCGCCCAAACATCCCTACACGATCGGTTTGCTGTCGACGCGTGCACACGGTGGACGCTTGACCGGCAAACGGTTGCCGTCGATTCCGGGGAGCCCGCCGGATCTGGCCAATCTGCCGGCCGGATGCGCCTTCGCGCCGCGGTGCGCCCGCGCCATCGACGCATGCCGCAAGGCCGCACCGGACGTGGTTTCCGTCAGCCCTGACCATCATGTGAGATGCATCCGCACGGCGGACGTCGTAGCGTCGGCGTGACCGGTTCGATCGAGGACGTCCTATGACTGAATTTGCCAAGAGTGACGGCAATGCGGATCAGATCGCCTTCTGGAACGGCGCGGCCGGTGAACTGTGGACACGTCGGCAGGTGACGCAGGACATTTTGTTGTCCCCTGTCGACGCGGTGTTGTTCCCGGCTGCTGCCGCCCAAGCCGGCGAACACGTCGTCGATATCGGGTGCGGCTGCGGTTCGACCACACTTGCACTCGGTCGCGCCGTAGGCTCTGGCGGCCACGTGCTCGGCATCGACGTTTCGGCTGAAATGCTCGCCCACGCCGGCACCCGTATCACCGGCGAGCCCGTGACATTTGTCCAGGCCGACGCGACGGCTTATTCGTTTCCGGCCGGCAAGACGGATCTGCTGTTTTCGCGCTTCGGCGTCATGTTCTTCGCCGACCCCGTGGCGTCGTTCACGAACCTACGGCGCGCGATGAAGCCTGCGGGGCGTCTGGCCTTCGCATGCTGGCAAGAGGCAAAAAAAAATCCGTGGATGACGGCACCGCTGATGGCTGCGTATCAACACGTGCCGAAGCTGCCGCCGGTCGGGCCGGAAGATCCGGGTCCGTTCGCCTTCGCCGACGAGGCCCGGGTGCGATC
>JANOAW010000817.1:0-1582 GCA_031411355.1 Hyphomicrobiaceae bacterium
GCTGTTATCAATGGGACTTCGGCGGCCCGATGCCGTTCCTGACCGGCGGATCGCTGGCTAACGGGGCCTACCTCATCCAGGCCACCTACGCCGCCCGCACCGAGCCATACAATTGAATTTGCTGTGCACGCCGGTTCCCATCATCGCCAGAGAGTTGAGTGTCATGTCCGTCGCACACAGTTTGGTCGCAAAATCCTATCGCTCGACGCACCGCGCAATCGTCCGCGCCCGGGCCGGCGCAGTCCGCCTGGTCAGGGATTTCAGACATCGGACGGAGGGCGTCGCCGCCGTCGAATTCGCCCTCATCCTGCCCGTCATGGCGCTGATGTTCATCGGCTCCGTGGAAATGAGCCAGGCCGTCAGCATCGATCGTCGGACCAGTCAGGTCGCTGCATCGACGAGCGATCTGGTTGCACGTATCGAAGGCGGCGTCACCGAAGGTGAAATGCTCGACATCGCCAAGATCGGCAGTTGGTTGGTCAAGCCGTTCGATACGACCAAGCTGAAAATCAAACTGAGCCTTGTTTCCATTCCGTTGTGCCCAGGTGGCGGCACATGCCCGACGGGCGATCCGGGCGCAAGCGATCCGAATATCAAAACACGCTGGAAATGTGACTACGACAGCAACAGTCCGAATTCGATCACCTGCACGTGTCAGAACGCGCAATATACCATGCCGTCGGCGGGATTGATCAAATATGGCGATGCCGTAATCATATCCGATGTCGAATATTCTTACGTGCCTCTGGTGTTCGATTCGTTTATGAAAAATGCCCAACCCGGCGCAGGTGGCGTTTATAAACTGACCGAGAAAAATACGGTCAAGGCGCGCGGCACGGTGATGGACCTGCAGAATAACGACAAAACCGTGAAATGCACCAGCTTGCCGACACAGTGATCACGTGATCGAACAAACGCGATCGAGCGTCTGTTCCGAACTGCAGATTGGGGTCGAACCGGATGGACCACCGGCTCGGCCCCAATTTGTCGTTTTGGCAAAGATACGACGGATCAGACAATCTTGGCCATTTCGTCGAAGGCGAAACGCGGCGAGCGTGCGAACAAGCCGCTTGGATCACCGTAGCCGAGATTGAGCAGGAAATTGGATGTGTACGTGGTTCCCGCGAGGAACGTGGCGTCGACCTTGGCATTGTCGAAGCCGGACATACCGCCCGTGTCGAGACCGAGACTGCGTGCCGCCATGATCATGTACGCGCCCTGCAGGGTGCCGTTGCGCATCGCGGTTGTTGCGATGTGGTCGGGTTTGCCGACGAACCAGCTCTTGGCGTCGGCGTGCGGAAATAATTTCGGCAGATGTTCGTAGAAGGCCATGTCGTTGGCGATGATCGCGGTTACCGGCGCGGTCATGGTCTTTTCGACGTTGCCGGGGGACACGCACGCCTTCAGCTTTTCTTTCTGCTCCGGCGATTTGACGAACACGACCCGCATCGGCGAACAGTTGGCGCTGGTCGGCGCCATTTTTGCGAGGTCGACGAGTTCGTGCAGAAGCGCGTCGGGCACATCCTTGGCTTGCCACGTGTTGTGCGTGCGGGCGTCGGTGAACAGAACGGCGAGAGCTTTG
>JANOAW010000818.1:0-10405 GCA_031411355.1 Hyphomicrobiaceae bacterium
CGTGCCTTGTCGCGTTGCCAATCGCGTTTGGCCGACGTCTGGCGCTTGTCGGCCATGTTCTTGCCCTTGGCGATGCCGATGCGCAATTTCGCGCGTCCGCGCTCGTTGAAATACAGCTCCAACGGTACGATGGTCATGCCCTCGCGTTCGACTGCGATCGAGAGTTTGTGAATCTCGCGCTTGCGCAACAACAATTGGCGTGGACGGCGCGGCACATGCTGGAGGTGGGCGCCGGCCTTGCCGTATTCGGGAATGTAAGAATTGATCAGGAACATGCCGCCGTTCTCGGCCGAGGCGTAACTCTCGGCGATGTTGATCGAGCCCGCGCGCAGCGATTTCACTTCCGTGCCAGTCAAGGCGATGCCGGCCTCGTAGGTGGCCTCGATGAAGTATTCGAAGCGGGCCTTCCGGTTCTCGGAAATGGTCTTGCGGTTGTCGGTTTTCTTCTCGGCCATGTCGGGTCTCGGGAGACGGAGAGCGCCGCCGGTCGCACGACAGGTCTTTTGCCAAAATGCGTGCAACATGTGAAGGGCTGGTGCCGCGGCGGCAATGCGTCAGCGTCGCTGTCGGATCAACGGCGCTGGGCGGCATCGCCCGGATCGGTCAGGCGGATGGTCCAATCCTTGCTGTCCTGCGTGTCGACCTCGAAGAAGCCGCCTTGTTTGTGGCCGCGCTTCTGGCAGTCCTGCAGGCCGCGGATCATGAAGGACTTGTCGGCGACACACATCTGGCTCTTGCCGGCCCACTCGCCGCCGCGGTCGTAGTCGACGGCGTAGACATAGACAAAGCGACTGGCGAGGGAGCCTTTATATAAAGTCTCGCACGTTTGGGCGGCGATGTTCCACCAGCCCTCGGTGGCCCAACCGTCGGTATCCTGATAGCCGATGGCGACGCCGATGCGGGCGGCGGTGGTATTGCACAGGCGCAGATCCGCCGATGCCGAGGACGCGAACGCGAGCAGCAGGCAGAGCGTTGGAAGTGGTAGTCTCGCGATCACGGGTCGACCAAAATTACACGGAAATCATTGACGTTCGTTTGCGTCGGTCCACACTCGACGAGATCGCCGAGCGCGCGGAAAAACGCCGTGCTGTCGTTTTCGGACAGAAATGCGGCGGCATCATTGCCCAACGCCATGGCTCGCGCGATGGAATCGGAAAACACCAACGCGCCGGCGGGGTCCGTTGCCGCGCCGCTGCCACCGTCGATGCCGTCCGTATCGCAGGCCAAAGCCGAAATGCCCGCCACACCGTCAAGCCCGATGGCGAGCCCAAGCGCATACTCCTGATTCGGTCCCCCGCGGCCGGAACCCGTCACCGTCACGGTCAATTCTCCACCGGAAAGAATGGCGACCCGCTCGCCGCGCGCCAAGGCGGCGCGAGCCAGCGCGGCATGCGCGCGGCCCAAGTCGCGCGCTTCTCCCTCAAGGGCATTGCCGAGCAGAACAGGTGCGTAGCCGGCCTGGCGAGCCAGATCAGCGCCCGCATCGAGCGATGCCTGCGGGGCTGCGACAATGGTGAAGGTGCTCGCCCGTAGCGCCGCCGCATCGGGTTTCAGGGTTTCGTTGCGTGGATCGGACAACGCCGCCGCGATGGTCGGTTCAGGCGTGATGGCGAACCGCGCCAGGATAGCGCGGGCGTCGGCCAGTGTGGTCACGTCGGCGACGGTCGGGCCAGACCCGATGGCCGCCGGCACATCGCCCGGTACATCGGAAATGGCGAGCGTGATGATGTGAGCGGGAAATGCCGCGGCGGCGAGCCGGCCACCTTTGATGCGGGACAGATGCCGGCGCACCGTATTGATCTCACTGATGGTGGCGCCGGAGTGCAGCAAGCGACGGGTCAGTGCCTGCTTGTCCGCGAGTGAAACCCCCTCGACCGGCGCCGACCAGAGCGCCGACGCCCCTCCCGACAACAGCACCAGCACGACATCGCCCGCGCCCGCCCGTTGCACCAGATCGAGAGCACGGCTGGCTGCCGCCGCGCCATGCTCGTCGGGGACCGGATGGGCCGCCGTCGTCAACTCGATACGTTCGGTCGGCAGTTCGAAACCGTGCCGGGTGGTGACGACGCCCGCGATACGATCGATTTGGCCGAGGCTGCGATAATGCGCCTCGGTCGCGATGCTCATGGCGGCGCCGGCCTTACCCGCGCCGACCACCAGAAGTCGACCGCCGTCTCGAATAGCCGGCAAATGCGGGCCGACGCAATGGCGCGGCTGAGCCCGGTCGACGGCTGCTCGATAGAGCGCAAGCAGTAGGGTCCGGGTGTCTGCAGGCATGAGGCCGTCGAGGTTGGAGGCGTGCGCGGGCGATTGACTCACGGCTCGGTACACGGGGGCGGTTCGAGGGGCAATGGTGCGGGCGGAAGTGTCGGGAATGGGGACGCACCTGCAAACCGAACGGTGGTTGACGCGCCGTCCAGATTGCCGTTGACGTGCAGATCATCCAGCACGGGTTATCCAGCACGGGCCTCAATCATGTCCTACGACGTTCTCGTCATCGGTGCCGGTCCCGGTGGATATGTGACCGCGATCCGGGCTGCCCAGCTCGGATTTAAAACCGCAATCGTCGAGCGCGAACACCTCGGTGGCATCTGTTTGAACTGGGGTTGCATTCCGACCAAGGCGCTGCTGCGCTCGGCCGAAATGCTGCATTATGCCCAGCACGCGAAAGACTATGGGCTCATCCTCGAGGGCACGATGCGCGTCGATACGGCGGCCGTCGTGGCGCGATCGCGAGGCATTTCCAAGCGTCTCAACGATGGCGTCGGTTTTCTGCTGAAGAAAAACAAGGTCGACGTCATCTGGGGCGAGGCGGTGATCGACAAGGTCGGTCAGGTGAGCGTGCGGCCTGCAACCAAAGCTGCAGCTCAACCGGCGCATCCGACGCCCAAAGTGACGCTCGGCCAGGGCACTTACGCAGCCAATCACATCATCGTCGCGACCGGCGCGCGGCCGCGCGTCGTGCCAGGCCTTGAACCCGACGGCCATCTGGTCTGGACGTATTTCGACGCCATGGTGCCGAAGGCGATGCCGAAGTCGTTGCTGGTCGTGGGTTCGGGCGCCATCGGCATGGAGTTCGCGAGCTTCTTTCACACCATGGGCGCGGGGGTGACGGTGGTTGAAATGATGCCGCAGATCCTGCCGGTCGAGGATCACGAAATCGCGGCGCACGCGCAGAAGCGGTTCGAAAAAATGGGCATGAAGATTTTCACCGGTGCGAAAGTCGTATCGTTGGAGCGCAAGGTTGACAGTGTCGTCGCCACCATCGAGAGCACCGACGGGCGCCGTTCAACCGCTGAATTCGACCGTGCGATTTCGGCCATCGGTGTGATCGGCAACATCGAGGGTCTCGGCCTCGAGGCGCTGGGTATCGCAACGGATCGCGGGTCCGTGGTCACCGACGGTCTCGGGCGCACAAACGTGCCCGGAATTTATGCCATCGGAGACGTCGCGGGACCGCCGATGCTGGCTCACAAGGCTGAGCACGAAGGCGTGCTGTGCGTCGAGACGATCAAAGGACTGCACACGCACGCCCTGGACAAACAGCAGATTCCCGGCTGCACGTATTGTCATCCGCAGATCGCCAGTGTCGGGTTGACCGAAAGCAAAGCCAAGGAGACGGGTCGCGCGATCAAGATCGGACGTTTCCCGTTTCAGGGAAATGGCAAAGCCATCGCGCTCGGCGAACCGGACGGGCTGGTGAAGACCATCTTCGATGCTGAAACCGGTCGCCTCCTCGGCGCGCACATGATCGGCGCCGAGGTGACCGAACTGATCCAGGGCTATGTCGTCGCCATGCGGCTCGAGACCACCGAGGAAGATCTCATGCACACGGTTTTTCCGCATCCGACGCTTTCGGAAATGATGCACGAAAGTGTTCTCGATGCGTATGGTCGGGTCATTCACATGTGACCGCGGGGCGGGTTGCGGAGCCGTTCATGGCTTCAGCGTTCGGCCGAGCACGCGACCGGCGCCGGCCGCTTGAGACCAGATCGTCGACCAACGCCAATCTGATTTTGCGTCCTGGAGATGGCGCACGAGACGCGCCCGCTCGGCGTCGGGCAGCGCCATGACCATTCGCGCCCACAACACGTCGATATTATACAACGTCTTCGGCGCGAGACCGACCGGGACGATATCAGTCGAAGCAAAACCCAGGTCACGGCCGATGTCGTCGATCGCGTGTCGGATCGAGGCCGCTTTCGGCGTGTCGGCCGCTTCCAGATCGAAGGGTGGATGCCAGTCGTTGAAGGGGCGCAGCTGATCGATGTTGGTGACGACGAGCAGGGTTGGTGGCGGTCGGCGGTCCGGCATCTCGGCGAAGCGCTCGCGAATGGTCTCGAGCGCGCGCCGATCCGTATCGCGATCCGCCCGGTGCGCCGGCACGAGCCACAACACGAGGTCGCACGCGGTTGCCTCGGTTGCCAGCGTTGCTCGGTCGTCGTCGGTCGAGTCGAGACCCGGACTGTCGATGAATTGTGCCGCTGGAAAGCCCTCCTTGCGCAATTCGTAGGCCGTGAACCGCGCCGTCGTCGGCAAGGCGTCGACGGCTGCGTGGACCTCGTTTGCGAGAGCGTTGACCAAGCTCGACTTGCCGACACCGGTCTTGCCGGCAATCAAGATCCGCAGCGGCGCATGTGGTCGATCTGGGACCGGCTGGTTGTCGGACGATCCGGCGCTGGGCGCTGACAACTGGGATTCGATGTTTCGGCGCGAAACCTTCAGGCGACCGCCGTAGAGATCGATGGCGGCCCGCCCGATTTCAGTGACGTAGGCATACGCGAGCTTTTGGGTCACGTGATTGCGTCCCCACTGCATCATCTGCTTCGACAGGCGCTCGCGCAGCTCGTGGGTGGCAGCCGTCAAGGGATTGGCGAGCCGCACGAGACGCCAGACGTCGAACGCTTTCTCTGCCACGCCGACAGCACCCCGCCAGCGATACAGCGACAGCGCGCTTGCGACGGTCATACGATCGCTCAAGGGAATATTTTCAACCGTGAACGCACCAAGCCGCCGGCTGACGCGCTCGATGATGGCAAATGCCTCAGGCACCGTGAATTGCCACAACGGCTCGTCCACTTCCGGATGCAGGCGGGTCGCGACCACTTGCACCGTCCGCACACCAAGCGCGACCACGGCATCCCGCGAGTTGAGGTTCGCAACATCGATCGTGCGGGCGACGGCCAGAACATCCGCCCAGGCCAGGTCTTCAGCGGGTGTCCAAGCGGGATCCGCCGGCGCCGAATCGTTGTCTGACTCAGTCGCCGCTTGCGGTCGCTCCGACGACGCGAGCACGCGGGCTTGGACCACATACGAGATCGCGACCAAGACGGCGACGATCAACGCCCAATACAGAAGATAACCGTTCTGCCACAGCCAGAGGCTGCCAAGCGGCAGCAGACTGAGTGTCGGCAGCAGCAAACCGGTGCCGATCGCGATCGACAGCAGATACGAACGACGACGGGGTGGCGTGGTCATCGCGGCACCGCTTTGGCCTGATCGAATGAACTCTGACGCGCCAACAGCAAGGCCTGCCTCAATGCGCCCTGATAGGCAGCAGCCGTGCCGTCGGTTGCCAGTCCGCGCTGGCGCTGGGTCAGAAAATAAACCGCGGCCTTGCCCATGGCGAAGGTGACGGCATAACTCATGGCCGCCGAGGTCGCGGCGCCGATGGTCTGGCCGTAGATCGGGATCAGTTTGGCGAGTTGACGCGCGCCCATGCCAATCAACGTGCGCAATGCCACGCCGGCTCCGATCGCCGCGGCGAATTCAGCCAGGGTGCGACGATCCCACGTGACGCCGTAGATCTGTCCGATCTGGCGCAACAAGCGGGCTTGAATGGCTGACACCCCGACCGCGCCGGCGATGGGCACCAGATCTGAACCGCCGGCCGCAAACGCGTGTCCCATGATCAGTGGATCGGCGCGGCGATTGCGACCGTCGGAGGCTGCGGCGGGCAGCAACTCGAGGGCCGCGCGCATGGCGGCCGGCGCAGCCGTCACGAGGGCATCGGCCAGCGCGTCCAAGCCGTAATCGGCGGGCTCCAGGCCGTCACTCGGCAGCGTCAGGTCGACCGGCACAAAGGTGATCGGCGCTGCGCCGACCATGCTCGCAAACAGGCGCCGTTGATATGTCAGACAGCGGAGCAGATCCGCTGGAAGTGCCTGAGCTTTTTGTTTGAAATCCGGGTCCGTGGTGTCGAAGGGATATGGCAACACGTGGCCGTTGCCGGTCTCGTAACCTTCGTGCAGCGAGGTCTGCGCCACCACGATCGGCCAATTGGGATGAGCTTTGCGCGCCGCGCGAACCACGTCCAGGATCGCCTCCTGCGCCATATCCATGGCACGCATGGTGACGAGCAAAAGGTGTGCTTGCCGCTCGGCGAAGGCCAGATCCTCCGCTGGCTCATAGGCGACCTCGCCGAGACCGCGCGTGTCGAGAAAGCGCAGAATCGGATGCTCGCGAGGAAAATCGAACACGCGCGAGGACTTGGTGCAGGGGGCGAAGCCGTTGCCGATCTCAGCGTCGCTGGCGTGGGTGATCGCTCTGACAACGGAGGTTTTGCCGCTCTGCACTTTGCCGATGAGCCACACCACCGGCGCGACCCGGCGTGCGGCCTCGGCGACCGAACCGGATGTGTCGGTCGCGGCATCGATGTCGGTTGCGGTCGGGACAAGGCCTCGGCTCATGGTTCAGGCTCGCTGGGCGCTCGATGTTGCACGCAATTCAACTGACGGGAACACGTTCAGGCGTCTTGGCGGGGTTCGGGGCCGGGTTTGGGGCCGGGTTTGGGACTGCCTCAGCTGGCGGGAAATCGGCATTCTGTGATGGACGCTCCGTCAGAACATTCGCTCCACGTCGGAAGCGATCGAGAATGCCTCGCGCGCGGCCGCGCAGCGACTTGATCGACAGCGTCGGTCCGCGCGAACTGGCATCGATCATGATCTTGCGATCATGGAATTCCTCGAGGCCCTTGCGATGGGCGACGTTCAAGATCGTCGCATCCGGCAGTGCCTGGGTGAGCACCGTAAACAGGGCGTGTTGACCCTCGTCGTCGAGCGCCGACGTCGCTTCGTCAAGTACGATGATGTCGGGCCGCTGCACGAGCAATCGACCGAACGCCAGTTTTTGCCGTTCGCCACCAGACAGTATTTTGTCCCAGGTTTCGGTGTCGTCGAGGCGCTCGATCAGATGCGCCAGATCAATCTTGCGAAAGATGTCTGCTATTGCGTCGTTGTCGAGTTTCGTGTCGGATTTCGGATACAGCAAGGCGTCTCGGAGTTTGCCGAGCGGAATGTAGGGTCGCTGCGGCACGAAGGCGACTTTGGCACCGGCCGGCAGTCGGATCTGGCCCGCGCCCCACGGCCACAACCCCGCCAAGGCGCGCAGCAAGGTGCTTTTGCCCGATCCTGATTTGCCCTCGATGAGAACTTTCTGGCCAGCGAGAATGCGCAAATTCGCGTGCTGTACGAGGGCCGATCCGTCGCTCTTCTTGAGCGTGACATTCTGCAGTTCGATTGCCGGATCGGCGCTCGTTCCGACCGCGATCGAGGGCAGCGTCGTCGTCACGTCGTCGTCGTCGAGTTCGACCAGCGCGCGTCGCAACGCCTCGACACGGTTCGCCGATGCCGCCAGTTCGGCTAAGCGAATATAGTTGTCGGCGATCCAGTTCAAGGCTCCGAGAACGGCGCTGAAGGCTGCGATCAACTGCATGACCACGCCGAGCGACATCTCGCCGGCCAGATACTTGGGTGCGGCCAGCAACGCGGGCACGATCGGCGCTAAAAAAGCATTGCTGTTGAGCACCCACGTCAAGCGGGCATGATTGCGAATGACGGCTTTCCACGCATCAACAACGCTCGCGAGCTTGGCCTCGGATTGGCGTTGCTCGCGCAGATCGCCATGCATCAATGCGATACTTTCCGCGTTTTCGCGCACGCGCGTCAATTCATAGCGAAATTGGGCTTCGGTCTCATTCTTGGCTGCAACTTTGCCCGACAGCGGTTTGCCGATCAACAACGTCGCGCCGCACACCAAAACCGCGTAAGCAGCGGCAGCGACGGCCATATATCCAGGTATGGTTACGCCGCCGACGACGGCCGAGCCGCCAACAGAGATCAGTACACCAAGAAAAGCCAGGGCGCTGGTGAGAGACCAGATGAACCCGACGGTCAATTCGATCAGTGGTTCCGTCGCCAGACGAACATCCTCGGCGATGCGATATTCGGCGTTGTCCAATTCACGCTGCGCCAGAGCCAGGCGATAGTAGCGTTGGTTCTGCAGCCACAGAGACAGCATCTTCTGAGACACGAACTCACGCCAGCGCACTTGCAGGCTCATGCGGGTACGGGTGTTTAAAACAGCGATGCCCGCGCCGCTGATGATGAGAAGTGGTAACCAGATGAGGACCGCGCGGATGGCGCCGCCATCCTTCTTTTCCAAGGCGTCGAAAAACCAGCGGTTCCAATAGTTCAGGCCGAGATTGACGATCAATGTCGCGCCGATGATGACGCCGATGGCGACCGTCAGGAACCACGCAATTCTGGCCGTCGGCCCCCTCCAGAACGACAGCGCAAACCGATAAAATCCAAGCAGTGGCTGTTGTTTTTCTCTAATGTCCTCTAATTGTTCTTTTTTTGGCTCTGTACCCATGTGTCCCACCGTTCGGTTGCGCACCAACAACGCGGCCCGATCCGATTGGTTGCCGCATTGCCTCGGGGAACTCCGACGCTCCGACAGCGTTTTGAACGCATCGTATGTCGTTGCGAAGGAGAGTTCCGATGGCACGTAACGATCGATCGCTCGTATCGAGCGAAGATGTCCAAGGTACCAACGTTTATAGTGCGGATGGCAGCAAGATCGGCGAAATCGACCATCTGATGATCGAGAAACAAGCCGGACGCGTCACGTACGCTGTCATGAGTTTCGGCGGGTTCATGGGTCTCGGCAACAGTCACTATCCCCTGCCTTGGGCTGCATTGACTTACAATACCGACCTCGGTGGATATCAGACCAACGTTACTGAAACACAATTGAAGAATGCTCCCGAATTTTCTGAAGATGCGTGGGCGAACCGGAATTGGGAAACACAAATGCACACATATTACGGTGTACGCCCGTACTGGAATTGAAAGACTGATCGGCTGCATATTCTCTTGGATGTGTAGCCGATTTTCATTGGGGTAAAAGGACGAAATCGCATGATCCATGTTCGCACCGGCTCGCAGCCTGACGTCCCCAAGCCTGCGCCCCCACCGCAACCAGCCCCAGGCCCAAATCCGCAGCCTGGTGATATTCCATTTCCTCCAGTCGGTGATCCAATTCCTCCGGCGCCGCAACCACCAGATCTACCGCCGAACCCTCAACCGCCGCGTCCGATGGGAGAGGCCTGGACCGTAACCGCGCACGGAATTGTTACACCGTCGGTCAAATCCTAAGTGCACTCGACACGTTAACGATCAGCCACGGCGTCTCCTCCCAGTACATTGCTTGCGAGAATCTCTCGCGTGGGATGATGTTTTCTCTGATCCACAATCTCTTTCCAGATACCAAAGTGCGGTCATCATCATCACCGGTGGTGCCGCAACGAGTAAAAGTTCAAGCATCGCCGTGAACCTTTCATGATTTCAGATCTTAGTAGGGTGACAACGCGTATCGGATCTGATGGTTTCGTTGCGCGCAGGATGCCAGCTAGATGTTCAAAGGCTTTGAGCCACGGCCGCTTTCACACTTCGTCGCGATGCTCGTGGTCGGCATTCTCGTGCCGATACTATTGCTCGGAACGGGGTTGGTCGGCCGCGTCGGTGCACTTGATCGCGAGCGCGCCAATGATCAGGCGCAACGCGCGGCGATCGCTGCCTCATCCGATATCGATAGAGAACTCGACGCCAGCACCGATAGCTTGATGGCACTTTCGACGACGGTCTCGTTGCAATCTGGAAATCTTCAGCAATTCTACGATCAAGCTATTCAGGCGATGGCGTATCGCAAGCGCCATATCATCTTGAAAACGACCGACGGTCGGCAAGTTATAAATACTCGTGTGCCATTCGGGTCTGAAATCCGATCGACGGCGCTCATTGCCAATGACGACCAGGTGATTGCTACCCGCAAGCCGCGCGTGTCGGACTTGGTCGTCGGCGCCGTTTTGAGGGCATGGGTCGTCGGGCTGAGCGTTCCGGTCGTGGTTGGCGGGGATGTGCGATACATCTTGTCGATGTCTCTGGAGCCGGAGACTTTTCGGGACATCATCGCGCAATCCGCGCCGTCGGGTGGGTGGGTGATTGCCGTAACCGATCGGAACGGCCGGATCATCGCCCGCTCGCCCGAACACGACGCATTTGTTGGCCGAGAAAGTAACGCCGATGTCCGAACCTCGGTCGCTGGGCCGCAGGGCGTGCATAGG
>JANOAW010000819.1:0-4639 GCA_031411355.1 Hyphomicrobiaceae bacterium
GGACACCGCTTACGATCAGCTTGCGGAAAGCCGTTCCCATGCGCTTGCGCCGGCGGTCGTCTTCCATAATGTCGATTCCGTATTTAAGGTCGCTCACGACCAGAGTGGGCAGCCAGAGCTCCGCGGGGTTCCATACGATCAAGCCAATCGTCGGCCGTCTCGTCGCGGCCAGATGACACGAGTGCTGAAACAACGTTTGTGTCGAGCAAAATCATTTGCCGAACGACGATTCCCGCCGCTTGCCGCGCAGCAATTTTAGCGTGCAAAAATTACGCATGCAAACACCTACAGTGCGAGTCTAATACTTTAGGTTATTTTTACGGCTTTTGGCGATACTGGAGCCCACGCGAACAGTTTGGGATCCGTCATGAACACCCGCACCATTCTCGCATTCCCAGAGCCGACGTCTGCCTCTCGATCTCGCCTTCTGCGGCGCTCCTTTCAGCACACCGCGCAATCGCAATCGGGGACTAATCTCGCGGCGGAATTCATCGAAACGGCGCTCTTCTGTACTGTCGCGGCGAGTATGATCATCGCCAGATCAGAAGCGCGCTCGGTCAAACTCACCGGCCCCGTTGAAGGTTTTCTTCCACGGCCGCCAGTTCTGTTTACGCAAACGGCGCGAGCCGGACATCTCGACCCGAATTGCCCGCTGACGGCCGATATGTTGCGACTTTATCGCCAATTGGATTTTGCGCTCGGCATCACGCCATCGTCGGACCCGTTTTGGAACTCGCATGATGAAACAACCGACACCTGGGTCGGCTTGCGCAACGTCTGGCAATTGTTGTGCGGCGAAATTCGGCTGTTTCTTTTAGTGATGGCCGAAATTACGGATGTGCGGGAATCCGCTCTGATGGCTCGTCTCCTTGAAGTGGAGGGGCTGGTCAAATCGATCGGCTCCGGCGGGTCGCCCTGTGTTCGAGCAGACGGCCAGGTGCTCATTCCCGGCTGGCTCGATCGCCGTCGCGGACGGCGTATACCCGTCGGAATTTCAGTTCGCGTCGACTGCGGACGCGGCCATCAACGTGTCACACTGAGCGATATATCGCCGACCGGTGCCGGCCTGACGTCATGCCCGAGCCTGAAGACGGGCAGTTTCGTGGCTATCGAACTGCCGAATGGCCGCCGACTCGAAGGTCATGCCGCCTGGTCGTATGCCAATAGCATCGGCATTCAATTCACCAATCCGATTGACGATACCGATCCGGTGTTCAGCGATATTCTCGCCTTGAGACGGTCTGCGCTGGCGGAAACCAAGTAACGCCGCCTCGTCACTCTCAACTGTCAAGTGGACATGCCATGCGCGCGTTTTTCAAATGGATCACCGAATCTCTGTATCCGGAGCGGCTGCGGCGCTTCTGGCATCCGACAGTCGCGCTCGGCGTGGTGCTGGTGGCGTTGTGCTGGTCGGTTACGGTTTCCAAAATCGACGGCGATAAAGAGAACGCTCGCAACGAGTTGATCTCTGAACTCGCGAGCGAGAGCGTATCGCGGGAACAAGAGTTCCTCCGTACCATGTTCGAACTCGATCGAATCATCAAGTTTTTGCGCCGAAGCTTCGAGAGAAACGATTATTCCGCGGATTGGCCGTCCTTGGTGAGCGAAGAATTCACCGTCAATGAGCGAACGGTTCAAATCGCGATCATCGACGAAACAGGCAAAATGATCACCAGTTCGGCCCAGCCATACCCGACGACACCGGTCGATTTGAGCGACCGCGAACATTTCAGAGTTCAAAAGGCCAGTACAACAGACAAACTGCATGTCAGCAGTCCAGTCCTCGGCCGCGTGTCAAAGAAATGGTCCATTCAATTCACCCGCCGGTTCGTCGATTGGACGGGGGCATTCTCCGGCGTCATCGTGGTCTCGCTTGACCCCGAAAAGCTGTTCTCGATGCCAAACCGTTCCGATTCGACGCCGATGCTCGGTTTCGGGCTGATTGGCGACGATGGCGTCGTGCGCGCGGTCGGCGGACAATTCCCCGGCAAGGCGGCTGATCGCTTCGCACCGACGGCTCAAGCGCGAATCGGTAAATCGAGTTCACTTACCGACGACTTCGAGATATTCGACATCAACAACGTGGCCTATGCCTCGACCAAGCGAAAAGTCCGCGACACCAACCTCTCCGTCGTCGTCACTGTCCCCGACACCTCGGCGGCCACCGGACACGAATGGCAACTCTATGCGTTTTGTTGTGGGTTTTCGGGCCTCGTTGCGACGGCCGTCGCCTCGTCGGTCGCGCGGCAGCGGCGGCAAATGAGCCATATCACACGTCTGGCCCATCAAGACTCGTTGACCAAACTGGAAAACCGGCACGCCTTCCGCGATTGCCTGTTCTCTTCGGTCAATCTCCGCAATCAGATACCGTTCGTGCTGCATCTCGTCGATTTGGACCGGTTCAAATCCGTCAACGACTCGTTCGGTCACCCCGTCGGAGATGCGCTGTTGTGTGCGGTTGCCGACCGTATCAAGGCGGCTGTCCGCAAGTCCGATCGCGTGTTTCGTCTCGGCGGCGACGAATTCGCCGTACTTCAACTCGGGGAAGCTGATCAAAATCAGGCCGAGATCGTTGCCGAGCGATTGTCGAAGATCCTCGGCGAGCCATTCTCGATCGGCGAACACCGGCTCAATATCGGAGCAAGTGTCGGCATAGCGGCCTCCGGCCAGGGCTTTGAATCGGACTCAGCCATCCTGATGGCGGCCGACTTGGCGCTCTACGCCGCCAAATCTCATGGACGTGGGACTTTTAAAAAGTTCGCGCCGGAAATGATGGCAGCCTCGCTGCACCGTAAAACGCTGGAAGCCGATCTCCGCGACGCCATCAGGTCCAACCGGATCGACATTGCCTATCAACCCAAAGTCAGTTTGGATACCAACGAAACAGTTGGTTTCGAAGCGCTCGTCCGGTGGACCCATCCGACGCTCGGCCTGGTGCCACCTTCCGACTTCATTCCGATAGCCGAAGAATCGGATTTGATCGTGGAATTGGGCGATTACGTACTCAACTACGTCTGCCGGGACTGCGCGAACCGGGGTAACGAATCGATTGCCGTCAACATTTCGCCGGTAGAATTCGCGCGCGGCAATCTGGTCACCCGTGTTTCGAAAGCCTTGCAGACTTCAGATTTCCCCCCTCATCGATTGGAAATCGAGATCACGGAATCGACGCTGATGAGCTGCGACACGTCGATCCTGGATCAGCTCGTCGGATTGCGCGCCCTCGGCGTGCGCATTTCTCTCGATGATTTTGGCACCGGTTATTCTTCGCTCGGTTATGTCGCGAGATACCCGATCGACTGCATCAAGATCGACCGCTCGTTCGTCGGTCGCCTCGGCAACGATCCGAAAGCGCTGGCGATTACGAAAGCCATACTTGCGCTTGCCCATGACCTGCAAATGACGACCGTTGCGGAAGGTGTGGAAACTCTCGCGCAGCAGCGCATTTTAGCCGACCTCGGATGTGATATCGGCCAAGGTTACCTGTTTGGCCGGCCTCAGGTTCGCCAGCGAGCCGCCGAGCCGTCGATGGCGAATTGAGGGCACGCCGTTTACCGCGCCAGCATGGTCACGCCGATTGTGAACAACGTGGCGATCACGATCCGCCGAAATAGCGTCTGGTCTAGACGGGAGCGGATCGAATTGCCGACGGAAACACCGAGCAACGATGGTACCACCGCGAGCATCGAAACAACGAACAGATCGCGAGTTAAAATGCCGGAGACGGCAAGACCCAAGCCCAGCAGGGTCGAACCCACGAGAACCGCGATATTGACGGCTTGTACGGTTCTTGCCGCATCGAGGCCGAGGGACATGACATAGGGAAACAACGGCATCACCTGTGCTCCTGTCATCCCAGTCACGATGCCGTTGAGGAAACCAGTCGGTGTCTGCAGATAGCGCTCGAGGTCCGATGACAGTTGCAAGGCTGGCCTGAACCAGGCGAAAAACGCGTACCCGATCATCACACTCCCCAGAAGCCTGACCGCGACGAGTTGCTCGACCAGTTGTAGCGCCTGCACGCCGATAGGAACGCCGACGAGCATAGACATATACAGCCATTTGAACCGGCCGACCGTTTCTCGAATATACCCCGCAGACACGAGGACACCGAGGTTGGTCGCAAGTGCCGGCAGTATGACGATCGCCATGGACGATTTCAAACCGACGGCCAAAACCAGGAATGGCAACGCGCACGACGCGAACCCAAGACCGGTTGCGCCTTTAATCACGCCCGCGAGCACGAGTCCGAGCCCGGCGGTGATAAGATCCGCAGTGTCCATCTTGTTTCCTGTCAAACGCTGGAGCTGATGAACCAGGGCTTCTCCGCCACGCCTTTGCGGAGCGAATACATATAGAAAATCGGCATGGCCGGCGGGAACAGAGGGCGCAGCAGGCTGTTGTTAAAGGTCGTGAATATCGCGTCGGGAAACGCCTTGTTGACGACCATCCGCTCGTGCATATTCAATTTGTAATATTCCGTCGCGCCGACAACGACGCCTCCGTCGCCTTTGAACCACTTCTGCGCGCTCGGCAGCAGCGCTTGCAATGTCGTCGTGTCAGGCTCGTCGGTCACGACATCGTCGACGGCGGTGTCGCACAGCAGATCACCGAGTTTCGATATTTTGAATTGCGCTCC
>JANOAW010000820.1:0-2248 GCA_031411355.1 Hyphomicrobiaceae bacterium
GGCGGTATGGAACTCGCGCTGTGGGCCGATTGCCGTGTGATGGCTGAAACCGCCTACATGGGCGTGTATTGCCGCCGCTGGGGCGTGCCGCTGATCGACGGCGGCACGGTTCGGTTGCCACGTCTGGTCGGCGAGGGTCGCGCGCTCGATCTGATCCTGACCGGCCGTAAAGTCGAGGCCGACGAAGCCATGCGCATCGGCTTGTGTGAACGCGTAGCACAACACGGTCGGTCGCGGCAGGCAGCCGAAGCCATGGCAGCCGAAATCGCCCGGTTTCCACAGGCGTGCCTGCGTGCCGATCGTCGCTCGGTCGGTCTTGCTCACGGCCAGTCGATCCGAACCGGTCTCGAACGCGAGTGGGTCAACTCGCGCGCCATCGTCGCTTTGGAAGGCCGGGCGGGTGCCGCGCGCTTTTCGGCCGGCAAAGGTCGTGGCGGCGCTTTCGACGAAATTTGAGATTGGTCTGCCCAAGGGGGGCGCGACATCACGTCAACCCGCGCGCGCCGGTTAATGCCGGATTAACCTTGATACCCACTTGGCCGATCCCTCGACATGTCATAAAAGTATAGCATAGGGGTCGATCTACCGGATCATCGCCATGCTGCGTGCGCTCGTCGGGGCCTTTGCTCTGCTGTGCTTTGCTGCGGTCGCCACACCATCAGGTGCGGCGGAAGATGAGATCGTGGACAAAGTCGTCGCAGGCCTCGCCCCGCTGATCTTCCCGAGCCAACCGCCTCAATTGTCCAGCGATTGCCGCACCGCAGTCATTGCTGGCGATAAATTTCGCAAGCCGTTGCGCGGGCTCCGGCGTGCCATCAAGGAAAAGCGTGCGCCGCGCGTGCTCGCAATGGGCTCGTCGTCGACCGTCGGTGTCGGGGCGTCGGCGCCATCGCACACCTACATCGCGCAGTTGGAAGCCGGTCTCGAGAAAACCTTCAAGGGCATGGATTTCGACGTCGTCGGACAAGGCATGTCGGGCGAGGTCGCCGAGGGCGCATCAGCCCGCATGAAAGACACCGTGCTGCGGGTCAAGCCCGACCTGGTATTGTGGCAGGTGGGCACCAACGACGCCATTCGCCACGTCGACCTCGACACGTTCAAGGAGTGCCTGCGCCGCACGCTCGCGTGGTTGAAGCACAATAAATACGACGTGGTCCTGGTTGATCCGCAGTTCAGCGAAGAGCTGACCAAGGATTCGTTTTACGCGCAGACGGTTGCGGCAGTCGCCGAGGTGGCCGGTGAGGCGGGCGTGCTCCTTGTCGATCGCTTCGACGCGATGAGAGAATTGTCGCATTCGCGCGGCGACCGATTTTATCTGACTGCCGATAATCTGCATCTGAACGACACCGGCCATCGCTGCATGGCGGAGCAGTTGGCCCGCGCGATCGTGGCGGGCGTCCTGCTCGCCGAGCAAGATCAGACCGTCGCTGGTCATTGACAGCCGATGCGTCGACGATCTCGGACCATGCCGCTCGGATCAAACTGCGCTGCTGCGTGAATACCAATCCGCGATTTCACACCCTTGCATGAACACGACATCGCGACGCGATTGCAAGGCATCGAGCATCTGTTCGAATGCAGAGATGCGATGCGGCACGCCTGTAATGTAGGGGTGAACGGCAAAGCTCATCACCTTGGCGCCCGCGAACGGTCCCGTCGATCGTGCCTCGGCGATCAGTCGATCCGCGGTTGCGAGCGTGCGAGCCGCCAATTCGCCGCCAGCATGATGTTGAATCATCTGGACCGGAATATCGTTGAGTTCGACTGAATAGGGCATGGTGAGGATATCGCGCTGCCGCGTCTTCAACGCACACGGCAGATCATCGACCACCCAATCGCCCACGTAGTCGATCCCGGCTTCGGCTAGATGATCGGGCGTCTCGAACGTTTCCGTGAGGCCTGGTCCGAGCCAGCCGCGACAGCGTTGTCCGGTCGCCTCACGAATGGCACTGATGGTGGCATCGATCATGGCGCGCTGATCGTCGACGCGATGGGTCGGAACCTGCACAAAACCGTGGCCCATGAATTCCCAGCCGGCATCGTGCGCGGCCGCCGCAATACGCGGATATGCCGTGCAGACCGACCCGTTGATGGCCAATGTCGGTGTGATGCCGCGCCGCGCGAACGCCTCCAGCAGACGCCAGAAGCCGACGCGCATGCCGTATTCGTGCCAGGCCCAGTTGGGAATGTCGGGTGTCAGCTGCGCCCCGGTTGGGGCGACCAGAACCTGGCGCGGTGTCGGGTTGTC
>JANOAW010000821.1:0-4641 GCA_031411355.1 Hyphomicrobiaceae bacterium
CGATGCCGCCCTCGACCGCGCCATGCAGCTCAAGCCCAAGGGGCACGACTTCGTGCTGGACCGGACGCACACCGCCCCGGCGCTGGCGCGGCATATGAGTGTGACGGGCGGCTAAGCTGTCATTTCTCGTCGTCGCTGACGCTGACAAACTCCAGTGGCAACGCGGTGGTGTACTTGATCTGGCCCATGGCGAAGGCGGAGCTCACATCGGTGAGGTTGATCTTGCCGATGAGCTTTTTGTAGAAGCTGTCATAGGCGCCGATATCGGGCACGACGACGCGCAGGAGATAGTCGACCTCGCCGGACATGCGATAGAACTCGACGACCTCCGGGAAATCGGTGACGGCGGTATGAAATTTTTCCAGCCAGTCGAGGCTGTGAGTGTCGGTTTTGATGGACACGAACACGGTGACGCCCGCATTGACCTTGGCTGGGTCGAGTAGCGCCACGCGGCGGCGGACGATACCCGCCTCTTCGAGGCGTTGGATGCGGCGCCAGCACGGCGTTGTCGAGAGGCCGACTTCTTTGCCAATCTCTGAAACGGGTCGCGTACAATCCTGTTGCAGGAGGCCGAGAATCTTCAGGTCCATTTGATCGAGCGTCATGGATTCGGTGTCATCCCAAAGTATGTCGGCGGTGCGCTCGTGGCACGAGGGTGTCGACGTCGGCTGTGCGAGCAAAATATTGTTCTATATGTCCCCAAGTCTGCGAGCAACAGGTCGTTTATTTCGCGAAGTGACTATAAGTGTGTGGAATATTCGCGTATGGAGTTGGTCGCCAGGGATCGGAGAGGTAATCGAGACGGTCATGCAATCCATCACGCGAGTGACGCCGTTTTTTGCCACCACAGGGGCCATGACCGCCGCCGATTTCGCCGAGGCAGCACGGCTCGGCTTCAAGGCTGTCGTGTCGAATCGTCCCGATGGCGAGGAGCCCGGTCAATTGTCGGCACGGGACGAGGCCGTGCTCGCCTGGCGGGCTGGGCTGCAGTTCCGCCATGTACCGGCGACCAAAGAGCAATTGTTCACCGACGAGGTGGTCGAGGCCATGGCCGACGCGTTGGCCGCACTCGATGGACCCGTTGTTGCACATTGTAAGTCGGGCGCGCGCTCACTCATCGTATGGGCTGCCGCCAGCGCACGCTCGCAACCGGTGTCGTGCGTGCTCGATACGTTGCGTGCGGCGGGGCAGGATCTCGATTTCCTCGGGGACGACCTCGAAGCCCAAGCCGATCGGCGTCGCTGGCTCGGCACATCAGCGGGCTTGGATTGTGAGTGTCCGACGCCTGGTGACACGTTGAGTGACGCGACGGTCTGACGTTGCATCCAAAGTCTGCACTCCCGCGTGTCCATATTATCGCCTATGACCTATCGTCATGTCGGTCAGCGCCCCTCGAGAGGACGTACCGAGGGGAGAGAACGCATGCTCGATGGAACCACGACCGGGGGTGAAGAACCCGCTTTGCCGATGGGCCGTGGGATTGCGCCGTTGTTGTCGATCGAAGATCTGACGGTGCATTTCGAGACGTCCCACGGCACCGTGCGAGCGGTCGAAAACCTCACCTATTCGGTCAGTGCCGGCGAGATCGTGGCCATCGTCGGGGAAAGCGGTTCGGGCAAATCCGTGTCCGCCCTCGCCGTCATGCGGCTGCTGCCGGAGGCGACCGCGCGCATCAAGACCGGCCGCGTCATGTTCGATGGTCGCAACCTGCTGGAACTGGCGCCGGAGGCCATGCGTCAGGTGCGCGGTCGCGACGTCGCGATGATTTTTCAGGAGCCGATGACATCGCTCAACCCGGTGCTGTCGATCGGGCTGCAAATCAAGGAGCCGCTGCTCATCCATATGGGCATGAGTGAAGCCGAGGCGACGGCGCGGGCCATCGAACTGCTGACACTCGTCGGCATCACCGATCCAGCTAACCGCCTCGGACAATTTCCGCATCAACTGTCGGGCGGCATGCGCCAGCGCGTGATGATCGCCATCGGCCTCGCGTGCAATCCGAAGCTGCTCATCGCCGATGAGCCGACGACGGCGCTCGACGTCACCATTCAGGCGCAGATCCTCGAGTTGATGAAGGATCTGTCGAAGCGATTGAACATCGCCGTCATCGTCATAACGCACAACCTCGGCATCGTCGCTCGCTATGCCGATCGGGTGAACGTCATGTATGCCGCGCGACTGATCGAGAGCGGCCTGGCCGACAGTGTGTTCGCTCGCCCGTCGCATCCCTACACGCGCGGGCTGCTGGCGGCGGTACCCCGGCTCGACCGCGCGCGCCGCGGCCGGCTCGCCACCATAGAAGGTGCCCCGCCGAACCTGTTGCACCCACCCGAAGGATGCCGGTTCGCGCCCCGCTGTCCACTCGCGGCCGACGTCTGCAAGACCGTTCCACCCATGACGGGCGTGGCGCCGTTCCATACGGCGGCCTGTCATAGGCTCGCCGACATCGGCACATCCATGGACGCCGTCGCGGGCGTGCATGTGGCGCGAGGTGCCGGCGCCGACGCGTCGACGACGTCGATGCTGTCGACGCGAGGATTGACCAAGCATTTCGCCGTCGGCGGCGGATTATTCACCGACAAAAAGTTGGTGCGGGCCGTCAACGACGTCGTCATAGACATCAAGCCAGGTGAAACGCTCGGTCTGGTCGGGGAAAGCGGCTGCGGGAAGTCCACGCTCGGGCGCCTGGTGTTGCGTCTTGAAGACCCGACCGCCGGCTCGATCGTGTTCGAAGGACGCGATCTGGCTCAATTGAAACGCAACGAGATGATCGATGTGCGCAAGCGGATGCAGGTGATCTTTCAGGATCCCTATTCCTCGCTCAATCCGCGCATGACCATTGGACAGATCATCGCTGAGCCGATGATCGTGCACAAGGTGCATACGAAGAAAGTCGCGCAAGCCCGGGTCGCCGAGCTGTTGTCGCTGGTCGGCCTGTATCCGTACATGGCCGTGCGCTATCCGCACGAACTGTCCGGCGGCCAGCGCCAGCGGGTCGGCATCGCCCGGGCGCTGGGGGTCGATCCGCGCATGATCGTGTGCGACGAAGCCGTATCCGCGCTCGACGTCTCGATCCAGGGCCAAGTGATCAATCTGCTCGAAGACCTGCAGCAGAAGCTCGGACTGACCTACCTGTTCATCGCCCACGACCTGGCCGTGGTTCGGCATATCTCCACCAAAGTCGCCGTCATGTATCTCGGCCGTATCGTCGAGTATGCGACTGCTGACGATCTGTTCGCCAATCCGCGGCATCCCTACACGCAGGCGCTGCTGGCTGCGGCGCCGATTCCTGATCCGGAGCTCGAAAAATCGCGGCCGCGGACGATCATCAAAGGCGAGTTGCCGAGCCCGTTAAATCCACCCGCCGGTTGCGTCTTCCATCCGCGGTGCCCCAAAATGACTGAGGCGTGCAAGGCTGGAGTGCCAGCGACGCGAGAGCTCGCGCCCGGGCATCAGGTCGCGTGCATTCACGCGTGACCGCATGACGGCTGCGTCGGGTGGGCTTGCGTTTTCCACGTGTCGCCGCCGCCACAGCTTGCCAAGCCTGCATGCCGGTGCGACCTAGCATCCCAAATCGGGACAACGGCCGAATCGGAGGTGATCGACATCACTTTCGAGCGCGGTCGTCGCAGGCAGGAATCCTCATGGCCGCTCAACGGGATATGCTCGCAAAGCTGGACGAGGAACTGTCGCTGCAGAACGGCAAGGGCAAACGCGGAAAGCTCGCCGAAGACAGCTATACGGCAGCCGACATCGAGGTCTTGGAAGGGCTTGAGCCCGTGCGGCGGCGGCCAGGCATGTACATCGGTGGCACCGACGAGAAGGCGCTGCACCATCTATTCGCCGAGACGATCGACAACTCGATGGACGAGGCAGTCGCCGGACACGCCACGTGGATCGAGGTGCGCCTGGAAGTCGACGGCTATCTGACGGTGATCGACAACGGCCGCGGCATTCCAGTCGATGCGCATCCGAAGTTTCCCAAGAAATCGGCGCTCGAAGTCATCATGACGACGTTGCACTCGGGCGGCAAGTTCGACGGCAAAGCCTACGAGACGTCGGGTGGCCTGCACGGCGTCGGCGTGTCGGTCGTCAATGCCTTGTCGGAGACGCTCGAAGTCGAAGTCGCGCGCGGGCAACAGCTGTACCGGATGGTATTTTCGCGCGGACATGCGGTGACCAAGCTCGAAAAGCTCGGCTCCATCATGAACCGGCGCGGCACCAAGGTGCGCTTCAAGCCGGACGACCAGATCTTCAAGGGCCACCAGTTCAAACCCGCGCGCTTGTTCAAGATGGCGCGCTCGAAGGCGTATCTGTTCGGCGGCGTCGAAATCCGCTGGTTCTGCGATCCCAGTTTGATCAAGGACGACACGTTGTCGGAAGCCGTGTTCAAGTTTCCAGGCGGCTTGAAGGATTATCTGCTCTCGACGGTCGAAGGCACCGTTCAGGTCGTGAAGGATCCGTTCTGTGGCATCGTCAAGAAAGACGGCGGCCACGGCTCCGTCGAGTGGGCAGTGACGTGGCTCGCCAATGCCGACGCGTTTTCGCAGAGCTACTGCAACACCATTCCGACGGCTGAAGGCGGCACGCACGAGAATGGTCTGCGCGGCGCGCTGTCGAAAGGCCTACGCGATTTTGGCG
>JANOAW010000822.1:0-5956 GCA_031411355.1 Hyphomicrobiaceae bacterium
ACGGTTGACCTGTCGCCGGCCACCGCTGAGCACGGCTCCAGCCTTTGCAGGCGACGACCTGGAGATCGACGCTCTCGACGCCTGCGAGCCAGCGCTCGGCCTTGATCATGCGCGCAAGTTCGCCGACCGACATGCCGTGCACGATCGGGATCGGGTATTGGCCGACGAACGAGCGCAGTTTCAGGTCCAGAACAAATCCGGAAACATCGATGCCGCCGATCGGGTTTGGACGATCGAGCACGACGAAGGGGATGCGCGCGCGGGCGGCCGATTGCATGGCCAGGCCAAGGGTCGAGATGTAGGTGTAGAAGCGCGCGCCGATATCCTGAATGTCGAAGACCAGTACATCGACATCGCGCAACATGTCTGTCGTCGGCGATTTGGTCGCGCCGTACAGGCTGTGAATAGCAATGCCGGTTTTCGGGTCTCGCGCATTGGCGACGCTGGCGCCGGCTTCGGCCTTGCCGCGAAAGCCATGTTCAGGCGCCAGGATGGCTGTCAACCGCACGCTGCGCGAGGCGACCATGAGATCGACCAGATGGCGGCTGGTTGCGGTGCTGGCGCGTGCCGGATCGGTATGCACCAAGCCGGTATGGTTGGTGATAAGCCCGACGCGTTTGCCAGCGAACATTGCGAAATCCGACCCGGCGACGGCGGCCGCGCCGGTCGTGACGAGGGGGGCTGCCATCGCCGACGTCGATGTCATCGCCATGCCGCCTGCCGATATGAGGCCGATTACGGCCGAGCGTCGCGACGGTCCCGCCGCCTGTCGGTCCTGTGCCGTCATACTGCCGTCCTCTGTTCGATACTGTTCGATAATCGGGCCGTATGGCGCCGCCATGACCGCGCGCGACGTGGCCGTGTGCGTCAGTTTTTGCCGTTGGCTGCCGTTGGCGGCGGCGGTTCGGGCGCGAGTTTGCGCTCGCCCGAGCGACCTGCAAGGCGCGCCAGACTTTCGGCCAGGGCCGGCGGAAGATTGGATACAACGGCTTCGGCACGCGGCTGAGGCGAAGCCGGGGGTTTCACCGGCTCAGACATCGAGCGCGTGATCTCGGCTTGCAAGCGGGCCAAGGTCCGATCCACCATCGATCCGACCGCCGGTGAGGCTTGCGGTGCAGGAGGTGGCGCAGGAGGTGGTACCGGGGGCGGACCGGGGGGCCTCCGATAGGCGTCGACCGTGTCGTCTACCGTTGTGTCAGCCACGCGGTATGCCGGCAGCGGCGGCGGCCCAGCTGGTGGCGCCGCGGCGGGCGCAACCGTGGCGATCGGTGGCGGCGCGTTGTTCGGTATTGGCGGTGGGCTTCGAGCGCCTGCCATCGACACGGTCAAGGCCGACAAGGCACCCTGTGCCGCAAGCGGCGGTGCACCCTGTGCCGCAAGCGGCGGCGAGGTACTTTGCACGGGCGTCGGCGGCTGGCGTGTCGGAAGCGATGGCGCTGGCGGCGCCATCTGAGGCGGGGGTGGCGGCTGTGGCATCGCTGGCGGCCGGCTCGCGACCGCGACGGGCTGGGGAGGCTGCGTTGGCGCCGCGGGCCGCGATGGCGCACCCGCAGCCGGACGTGCACGCGTTGTGGTTCGCAACGCCTCGCGCAGGGGTAGCGTGCCGGGTTGCGCGTGGTTAGGCTGTCCATGCCCGGGCTGCACGCGGTCGGGTTGCACGCGGTCGGGCGGTACGTGGTGCGGCGCGGACGGCCGTGGGGGCGCAGGACGTGTTGGTCCCGCCGTCGACACGGGTGGGATCTGTGTCGCAGCGTACGGAACTGCCTGCACGGCAGCGGAATTCGGCCCCGAAGCTGGGGCCATTGCCGTCACGACCGGCGTGCTTGGGCTCTCGATCGCCACGACCGCCGACTCCGGCTCATCGTCGAAACGCCGGGTGCGTAAGCGGAACAACCCGGTGCGCTTGAGCCGGCGCTCGGATTTACGCAGATGCCGCACGAGTGCCAGCGCTTCGCGCGCGCCGATCAAGCGACCGCCAGCCGAACTGCCTTGGGCATAGTCGCAGCCGACGGTGCGCAGGAGGCCGAAATCCGCTTCGTCGTCGGCGCCTTTCGCAACCACGGTCTTGCCGAGTTCGTGCGCCATCGCAACCAACGATCGCAGCATGGCTGTGCCGGCACGACCATCGGCGGCGCCATGCAGGAAAGCACTGTCGAGCTTGACGCTGTCGAACGTAAACGCGCCGATGAACGAGAACGACGAATAGCCCGCACCGAAGTCGTCCAGCGCGAGACGCACGCCGGCCTGAGCGAGGTCGCGCAACAAGCCCGTCGATTGCTCGGGATTGTCGAGCACCAGCGCTTCCGTGACATCGATACGCAGGGCTCCTTTGGGCAGGCCGCTTCCGGCAAGAACGCTGCGCACCTGTTTGACGAGATCGTCACCGAACAATTGTCGCCGAGCGATATTCAGCGAAACGAAAATGGGCGCTTCCGGGCGCGGATGTTCGGTATTCCAGCGTTTGGCTTCAGCGGCCGCGCCGCGCAGCACATAGCCTCCGAGCCGGGTCCCGAACGTGGACGCATCGTCCAGCGGTACAAATTCAGCGGGATCGAGCATGCCGAGTTTGGGATGCTCCCATCGCGCGACCGCCTCGAAGCCCGCCAACATGCCTGTGCGCAAATACATCACCGGCTGGAACAAAATCTGAATCTGCTTGCGCTCCATCGCCGCCAACAACTCGGCTTCCATGGTCGCGCGCTGGTCTCTGTCGACCCCAAGCGCCGGAGTTGACACCTCGATGCGGTCCGGGCCGGATCGGCGGGCGCGCTGCATGGCGACTTCGGCGTCACTGAGCAAGTCTGCCGCCCGTGGCGACGACGACTGTGGATCGAACGAGGCGATGCCGATGGAGCCGGTCAGTACGACGTCCTGGCCGGAAATGTTCATACCGCTCTTGACGGCGTTGCGCAGATCTTCAGCGATGAGCCGTTGTTCGCGCGGCTCCAACGATTGAACCGTGACGAGTGCGAACTGATCGGCACCGAGACGGCCGACGACGTCGCCTGGTCGCACGAGGCGTTGGAATTTACGCGCCATACTGACGATGACGGCTTCGCCCACGTGTGCTGCGCTGACGCTTTTGGATGGGTCGACGTCGATGTAGAATACGGTCGGTCGCACCAGCGGCTCAGACTTGGCGCGCGCGATCGCGACGTCCAGCCGGTCGAGCAGCAAGCTGCGGTTGGGCAAGAATGTGGTGCCGTCGCGTACGGCGTTGAGCATCAGACGTTCCTGCTCGCGGCGCTGGTCGGTAATGTCCCTGACGAGCCCGACGCAGCGCGCAAGCCGCGGGTCCTGGACCGGAACGCTCGCCCCTTCGAGCGCGAACCAGCGATCCGAGCCATCGATATGCGACATCCGGAACGACAGGCGGATGGAGCCGCCGTTGCGGCCCTTGAGCGCGCTGAGGGACTGTACGAATTTTTCGCGATCGGCTGCATGCACGCGTTCAGCAAATCGCGGCAGCGCTTCACGACGCTCTCGAGCCGGCAAACCGAGCGTCGCATCGACCAGCTGTCCGATTCGCACCTCGTCGCGCTTGGCACCCCACTCGAACACGGCGGCACCGGTGGCGTCGATGGCGAGAGCGCGCAGCTGTTGGTCGTCCGGCGAGCCGCCGATCGCGGGCTCGATCGAGCGAAACGCGAACTGTGTGACGGTGAAACCGATCAACACGACCAACAGGACCAGCCCCGCGACGACGCCATTGACGACGACGTCGCTGGTGAGCCGGCCACTGGTGACAAGCGCCGCCGCAAACAGCCAGACCGCGAATAAGATCCATGTCGGCAGAACCGCCAGGGCACGGTCCTGGCCGCGCAGGACCAGATACAGCGTTGTCGACGCACTCAGCGCCAGCACGGCCGCCAGCGACACGCGCGCGAACGTGGCGGCCAAACGCGGATCGAGAAAGGCCAGCGCGACGAGGGCCAACTGCGACAGGATGGCCAGGCCAGCGAGCATGCGGATGAAGCCATGCCAGCGCCCAATGCGGAGGAATGTATAGGAAAATACCAGCAGCGAGGCCGACATGCCGGCTTCACCTGCGGCCCGATACACGGCATTCTCTTCAGGCCGCACGCTGAACAGTTTATGCCAGAAACCGAAGTCGACACAGAGATAGGCCAGCACCATCCAGGCAAACAAGGCTGCCGACGGGAAGATCGCCTGGTGATTGGCGATGAAGATCGATGCCAGGAACAGCGCAAGCAACCCGACGACGCCGAGCAGAATGCCATGGAACAATTGTTTGTTGCGCACCCGCTTTTCGTACTCGGCCGCCCGCCACAGCTGAATACGCGGCACGCGGTCGCCGACCAGTTCGGCCGCAAACGTCACGGTCTGGCCGGGCTCGATGGTCAGGCGAAAGGCGTCCGCGTTGTCGTAGGGGAGGCGTTCTGGAACAAAACCCAGAGACGGTGTGACGTTGTCGATGCGGCGTGCGTCGAGATTGGGCCAGACGATGCCGGACCCCGCATGCTCATAGCGCTCCGCCACGAGCAGCCGTTCCACGGGTTTATCCGTCGAATTGCGCAAGGCAAAAACGAACCAGTTCGGGTTGGTACCGCTGGTCGCGGCGCGCACAGACACGCGGCCGGTCGCACCGTCCGCACCGACGGCCGTCTCGATCTGCAGCGTATCGCCCCGGCCCTCGTAGAGATCGCCCGCCGATGTCAGATCACGCCGATCCGTGTCGGTTGCGACCTCGATCGGGTTGGGGGCTGCGGCGCGTGCCGATACGACGGCGAGGCTCGCTATGAGACCGCTGACGAGGAGGCAGAGAACCAGAAGCCGGCGAACCAAAGCTGGCATCATGACGTCACTCCGCGCCGGTCGTCTTCGGTCGACGCGTAGAGAACATGATCCTGCCAGCTGCCGTTGATGCGCAGATATCGACGAGCGAGGCCTTCCCGTTGGAAGCCGGCCTTTTCGAGCACGCGGATGGATGCGGCATTGTGGGGCAGACACGCCGCTTCGAGGCGATGCAGGCGGAGCTGGTCGAAGGCATATGGCATCAGCGCGCTGAGGGCATCGGTCATCACGCCCTGGCCAGCATGGTGCGCGCCGACCCAATAGCCAACCGACGCTGCTTGCGCGACGCCGCGGCGCACATTCGACAAGGTAATGCCGCCGAGCAGCGCGCCGCTGGCAGGCGCGATTATGAACAGTGGATAGCCGGCATCGTCGGCGACATCGCGCGCGTGCTGCCGCAAGCGGCGGCGGAAGGCCCAACGGGACAACTCGTCGCTCGCCCAGGCCGGCTCGAACGGCTGCAGATGCGCGGCACTCTTACCCCGCAGTTCGGCCCAGGCTGCGTAGTCGAACATGTTCGGCAGGCGCAACAACACGCGGCGGCCGGTGACTGGCAACCCGATGTCCGACGTTGTCCTGAGGAATGCCATCGCGGCGTCCTCTGCCCCCTCGCCTGATAGATCGGCCTTGGGTGGACCGAGATGGTCCATCCGAACACCCGCATGCTACGCCGCTTCGACCTCACCCATGGCTTGCCGAGCAAAGGCGGCGGCTTTGCGGCCCGCACCCACCAGAACCGCTGAAGGTGGTTTGCCGCCAAGCAGGCGTTCGGCGAAGCGCCTGACGCCCTCGGCGGTGACGGCGTCGACGCGGGCGACCAATTCAGCTGGCGTGGTCAGTTTGTCGAACAGCATGGTCTGGCGCGCCATCTGTTCCGCGCGCGCGCCCGAACTCTCGAGCGCCATCAGCAGGCCGGCTTTCATCTGCGCCTTGGCCCTGTCGATTTCGCGCACGGTCGGGGCGGTGGCTGCGGCTTGTTCCATCTCGGCGCGCACCAGCGTGATCAGTTTGCCGAGCATGTCCTTGCCGGTGGCTGCGTGAATGGCGAACATGCCGGTGTCGTCGAGCGACCAGTTGGTGGCATAAATCGAGTAGCAGAGACCGTGCGTCTCGCGCACCTCCTGGAACAAGCGCGACGACA
>JANOAW010000823.1:0-2656 GCA_031411355.1 Hyphomicrobiaceae bacterium
GGAACGGTAGCGTGCTCTCGGTGAGGAGCGGATTTTCGGTCTCGGCGGCGGAGGCGGACGCGACGGTGAGCAGGGGCACGGCGAAAACTGCCAGCAGGCGGCAGGGCAAGGGGGATTTCATGCGTCCACGATGCCGGGAGGCCGAGAGCGGTCAATGCACCGATGAGCCGCGCTACACCGCCCGGTCTGCGGGTGGCGCATCGTGCGTCTGCTTGCACCGCGGACCACTCCGATGATCACGATCGCGCCGTCGGATACCGGAAGCCAAGCCGCCCACAGTCCCGGCCAGCGAGCCGGTCCGCTGCACAGCCCCGGTCCGCGGAGTCCGTGCGCAGCGCCGAGGCCGACGTAGGCCGCCACGCACACGGGGCACTTCGGCGCGACGGCGAGGAGCGCGCCCAGCGGCCAGCCAGTGTGACCGCGGGCGAAGGGCGCCAGCAAGCCGCGGCGCCATGGTCGTAGCGATCGTGGTGGCAGACCCATTCATCGGTGCCTCGGCATCCTCGTCGCGACCCTTCGGCACAAGATCTAGGAGGTTGCCCGATCAGCCATGGTAGGGGTCATGCGACGAGAACCGCGGAGCGCTTCCTCGAAGGCCAGCTCGTCCGCCTCGCTCATGCTGCCGTGCAACGCCCCAACAAATCCCAGCGTATTTTTTAGGCCGACTCGTTCATGCGATGCACATAGCGGGCGATCTCGACCTGCTTGGCTGTCGGCAGCTCCTGCACGCCTTTCACGATGAAATCTAAAATCATCATATGAAGGACGCTATCGAGAGAGTGATTCCTTTCAAGCTCGGCCTCTCGGCCCGCGAGTCGGGCGGCAGAAGTATTTCGCATCACCGTCTGCTGATAGTGCACGAGCGGGATTTCTGGGACGTGCTCGGCTGAGGAGGGCGCGAGAGGCGCTATTGCGCTTCAGTTCGTGTCGTAGTCCAGCCACGGGCCGAGCCACTTTTCGGCTTCGGCCACCGTCTGACCTTTGCGGGCGGCGTAGTCGGTGACCTGGTCTTTGCCGAGTTTGCCGACGCCGAAGTATTTTGAGTCGTGGTGATTGAAATACCAGCCGCTGACGGACGAGGCGGGATACATGGCGTTGCTTTCCGTGAGCTTGATGCCGGTCGCGGCTTCCACGCCGAGGAGGTCGAAGAGGATCGGTTTCTCGGTGTGGTCGGGGCACGCGGGGTAACCTGGCGCGGGGCGGACGCCGCGGTATTTTTCGCGGATGATTTCCTCCATCGTGAGGTTTTCGGTTTTGCCGTAGCCGCAGAAATCGCGGGCGCGTTTGTGCATCAGCTCAGCGAGCGCCTCGGCGAGGCGGTCGCCGAGGGCCTGGGCCATGATGGCGTTGTAGTCGTCCTGTTTCGCACGGAACTCGGCGGCGAATTCCTCGACGCCGTGGCCGGACGTGACGGCGAAGCCGCCCATGTAGTCGAGGCGACCACTGTCGCGCGGCGCGATGTAGTCGGAGAGCGCGTGGTTGAACTGGTCGGCGGGTTTATCGAGCTGCTGGCGCAGCATGTGAAATTTCGTGAGGACGCGGCTGCGCGACTCGTCGGCGTAGATTTCGATGTCGTCACCGACGGCGTTGCAGGGCCAAAAGCCGATGATGGCTTTGGCGGTGAACCGTTTTTCGGCGATGATCTGCGCGAGGAGCTTCTGGGCATCGACGAAGAGTTTTTTGGCTTCCACGCCGACGACGTCGTCCTCGAGGATTTGCGGGTAGCGGCCGTGGAGTTCCCAGGCGCTGAAGAAAGGGCCCCAATCGATGAACGGGACGATCTCGGAGAGCGGGACGTCGGAGAAGACTTTGGGACCGAGGAATTCGGGGCGGGGAATGTCGAGGGTGGTCCAGTCGAAGGGCTGGCGGCGCGCGCGGGCGGTCGCGAGGGAGAGGAGTGCGCGCTTGTTGCGGCGGGCGGCGAATTCCTCGCGCTGGCGTTCCTGCTTCGCGGTGTTTTCGGCGATGAAGGCGGGCTTTTGCTCGGGCGAGAGAAGGGAACTGACGACGTTGACGACGCGGGAGGCGTCGAGGACGTGGACCACGCCGTGCGGATATTCCGGGGCGACTTTGACGGCGGAGTGCGCGGGACTGGTGGTGGCGCCGCCGATGAGGAGCGGGACGGTGAAGCCGGCGCGTTTCATTTCCTTCGCGACGTAAACCATCTCGTCGAGCGAGGGTGTGATGAGGCCGGAGAGGCCGATGATGTCCACGTTGAGTTCCTTCGCCTTCGCGAGAATCTTATCGCAGGAGACCATCACACCCAGGTCGGTGACCTCGTAGTTATTACAGGCGAGGACGACGCCGACGATGTTCTTGCCGATGTCGTGGACGTCGCCCTTGACGGTCGCGATGAGGAATTTTCCCTGTGCACGCGTGGCTTCGCCGGCGGCGGTGGCGCGGGCCTTTTCCGCTTCCATAAAGGGCGTGAGGTAGGCGACGGAGCGCTTCATCACGCGGGCGGATTTCACGACCTGAGGGAGAAACATCTTGCCGGCGCCGAAGAGGTCGCCGACAACGCGCATGCCGTCCATGAGCGGGCCCTCGATGATCTCGAGCGGGCGGGAATATTTTTGGCGGCACTCCTCGGTGTCGAGGTCGACGAACTGGTCGATGCCCTTGACGAGGGCGTGGGAGAGACGGGCTTCGACGGGGG
>JANOAW010000824.1:0-1838 GCA_031411355.1 Hyphomicrobiaceae bacterium
GATCCCGCCGATTTTGGTTTCGACGCGCCCACCGCCGTGACATCGCCCGGCGCCGCCAAGAGACCGTTTGGTAAAGGCCAGCGGTCCGACGGCGAGGCGCGTCAGAAGTTTTCGGCGTTCGGCCCGGGGCGCACGGGCATCGCCGCGAAAGGCAAGTGGCAGCCGCCGGGGCTGCTCGACGTGCCACTCGCCGCGAGCGACAGTTTGAAACAATCGCTCGTCGACGGCGCGGACATGCCCCCCCGTGAGGTTCTGCTGTTGCGTGCGATATTGAACCATCCTTGGTTGATCGAAGATCAGTGGGAAGAGATCGGCACGCTCGATTTCGTGTCCACGTCGGCGAAGCGGCTACGTGACACACTTTTGGCGTTGCCGTCCGAGGGGGTTCCACTTGACACGGGTGAACTCCGCGCCCAAGTCACGCGATTGGGGCTTGACAAGGTTTTGGAACGTCTCGATCGAGCGACCACTCATAAAAGCGATCGGTTCGCCGAGCCGGACGCTGAACGACATGTGGTCGCGCGCGGTTGGCGACATGGCCTGACGATGCATAAGCTGGACAATCTCCGGAGGGCTTTGATAGTCGCCAATGCGGCATGGGACGAGGACCAATCGGAGGATAATCTGGCGCGTATTCTCGAGATCAAGCGCGCATTAGCCGAACCGATCGAGATCGACGACGAAGCGGCCTGATCCATTAAGAAGCGGCCTTGAGCGGGTAATCCGACATTGCGGCCAACCGAGACTCGGCGCAAACGTGACGCAGCGTAGAACTGACGGGCGTCGGACTTGGACGCGACAAAGTCCGACGTAACACTTGAGTGAGACTGGCGGTTTTCAGCCTCTTCGGGCTTCGACGTTCACACCGAACGTTCATACGAGATAGAGTTTCAGGAGACGACCAACGAACTCGAGCGGACCGCGTGGCGATCGCCAGCGTCCCCGTGCTTCCCCGGATCGGCTTCGGAGACGACTGCAAGCCCGCCAACGGCTTGCGCGAGTTGACGCAGGACTGGATCAGGCCGCGCGCCCCGGTGGTAGACCCACGTGGAGCGACTGCGGCCTACATCGTGTTGCGCGCCGATTGCGCGAACACGCCGTGAACGAATTTGGAGTGACCCGGCATGGCGAAATCCGCAGCTAAAGCAGCCGTCAAGCAGGAAGAACCCGTCGCCGATAAAAACGAGGCGCCTGAAAAGGATTCGCCGCTTCTCGATTTGTCGGACGCGGACGTAAAACGAATGATCAAGGCCGCCAAATTGCGCGGCCACGTCACCTATGACGAATTGAACGCCGTCTTGCCGTCAGAGCAAGTCTCGTCCGAGCAGATCGAAGACGTCATGGCCATGTTGTCCGACATGGGCATCGCCGTCGTCGAAAGCGAGGAAGCCGAGGAGGGCGAAACCAAAGCCGCCGATCCTGAGGCTGAAGAGGACGAGGGCGAGAGCCGCGCCGTCGCCAAGCCGAGCGGTGCTGTCACCAAGGCCGAAGGAAAATCCGAGCCGGTCGACCGCACGGACGACCCCGTGCGCATGTATCTGCGGGACATGGGTTCGGTCGAATTGCTGTCGCGAGAAGGCGAAATCGCCATCGCCAAGCGCATCGAGGCCGGTCGCGAAGCCATGATCGCCGGACTGTGCGAGAGCCCGCTGACGTTCCAGGCCATCATCATCTGGCGCGACGAGTTGATGGAGAACAAGCTTCTCCTGCGCGATATCATCGACCTCGAGGCCACCTACGAAGGTCCCGACGCCAAGAACATTCCCAACCCGCTCGGCCCGGATGGCCAACCCGTCCCCGGTACGATCGCAGGCGTCGCGCCTGGACCGCGCCCTGCG
>JANOAW010000825.1:0-3172 GCA_031411355.1 Hyphomicrobiaceae bacterium
CAGATCCTGCGTGTCGAGGGACTATCCGGCCACTATCAAGTCGTTCTGACCCGTGACAACCGTCTCGACGAGATGGAGGTGCTGGTCGAGGCCTTGCCCGGCGCCGCATCTGTCGAAGCTCGTGCCGTGGCGGCCGCGACCCTCGCGCGGCTGATAAAAGACAACATCGGCTCCAGCGCCCGCGTAACGGTGACCGAGCCCGGCGCCGTCGAGCGGAGCCAAGGCAAAGCCCGCCGCGTGGTCGACAAGCGCGCCCGCGCTTGACTGCGTCGACACGCATCCGTGACGGAACAAATGATCATCGAAAACCGTTACGTCCGACGTCGAATATATCTTTCGGCAAACGTTGCAATCGAGGGATGCGGGAGGTTCGGATGGGGGACGGCGTTGTTCGACGAGGGCCGACGATACACTTGGCGCGATACCTGACGGCGGCTGGGAATTTTGCCCAGTGCCGTTTTTTTGACTGGATTTTGAAGCGAGATTTCAGCGCATGAAGGTGGTGGTTAAGACCTATTCGTTATCATCCTGTCACCAGTGCGCGTCGTCGGCGCGGACCTTGCAAGACATGTGGCGCCTGTCGGACGCGTCGTGTGTGGTTGCACGTGTCTGTGGTCGACCGGCGCTGCCGCAACTCAGCCTCGGCGGAGGCCGCCAATGTCGGACAGTCGGGTAGACTATAAAATCGGTCTGGCACTTGGTGGCGGAGCCGCCCGAGGGTGGTCCCATATCGGCGTGCTGAGGTGCCTCGCGCGCGCGGGTATCCATCCCGACATCATCGTCGGTACCTCGATCGGTGCCGTGGTCGGGGGCTGTTATGTCGCCGGCGAACTCGACGAACTCGAAACCTTCGCCCGCACATTGACCCGCCGCAAAGTCCTTGGCTTTCTCGATTTCAATTTCAGCGGCGCCGGTCTCATCAACGGCGACCGCTTATGCAACCAATTAGACGCGAAATTGCGCGGCCTGATGATTGAAAATCTGCCACGCAAATTCTCAGCCGTTGCCACCGAAATGGGCACCGGTCACGAAGTCTGGCTATCGCGGGGATCGTTGATCGACGCCATGCGGGCATCGTACGCGTTGCCGGGAATTTTCCGTCCCGTCGAGCGTGACGGGCGTTGGCTGTTCGATGGCGCGATGGTCAATCCGGTTCCGGTCTCGGTCGCCCGAGCACTCGGCGCCCGCTATGTCATCGCTGTCAATTTGAACGCCGACATGGCCGAGCGCGGTACCATGGCGCCGATCCGCGACACCGAATTGGTCGAAGCGTCGGCACTCGATCTCGTCGAAGTCGAAGCCGAACAGGTCGCCCAGGGCAATCTCATCGTGCGCAACGGCCGGGCGTTGAAAAAATTGTTGCAACGCCAGATCTTCGGCGCCGATGAATCGATGCCGGGCATGTCCACGGTCATGATGGAGGCGTTCAACATCGTGCAGGACCGGATTGCACGATCGCGCCTCGCGGGTGATCCGCCGGATGCCATGATATCGCCACGCACGGGCGCGTTCAGTTTGTTCGATTTCCATCGTGCCGAGGAATTGATCGCGGCCGGCGAAGTCGCGGCCCATCGTGTGCTCGATGACATCGCGCGCGAAATTGCGATCCGTCGAACACCGCGCAATGTGCGCTCACAAGGGGCCGCGCCGCGGACGTCGGTACAGATCAATTGATCGGCTGGCTGCCTCAGCGGCGATTGCCGTCGAGCTGTGCGTAGGCGGCCAATCCGAACGCAAGCACGATGGCGATGAGGGCAAAGATCGCACGATAGGCGTCATTTGCGTAACCACCGCCAGCAGGTGCGTCGAACAATGGTGGCAGCATTCCCGTGATGATGGGAAGGGCCGACGTGCCGAGCAGCTGGCAGAAGTTGGCGGTCGTTGCACCCCGCCCGGCCAGATGGTCGGGCACGCGGGCGCGGATCTGCGCCAACAACACCGGGCCATAGCTGGCCGCGAAACACAGCACCAGCAAAAGCGTGACGGCCGTGGTCAGCGACGGGCTCGGCATCAGCGCCCACGCGGCCAACGCACCGATGGCGATCGCGACCAGGACCATCACCAGCCGCTTCGAATTGCCGACGATGCGCTCCATCGGCCCGATCGCGAGATTGCCGGCGACCAGGGCGAGCGCCGTCAAGGTCAAAACATGTCCGCGCATCACAGCGTCGAGTGCATGCACGTCGCGCAGATACGGACCGATCCACAAGCCGGCGATGGTGAACATGCAGGCATAGGCGACGCCGAACAGCGCGAACAGATTGGGAATTCCGGGTTGGGCGAGGATCTGGCGCACACCGTCGATCGTCCCCGGACCGTCGGCCGGGGCATGTGTCGGCACATCGCCCGGCGGGCGGTCGCGCGCAACGATGAAGAACGCGATGCCGACGAATGCCGAGACGATCGCGAAGCCGAAGAAGGCGCGCCGCCAGCCCATTGTCTCGGCGACATAGGCGAGCGGGGTGCCGGCGAGAAAATAGCCGGCCTGGCTGACCGCGAACACGAGACCGAGCGCCGTACTCCACCGCTCACGTGCAACGAAGCGCGGCACCAGGACAACCGAGGCCATGAAACTGCCGGCGCAACCGATGCCGACCAGAAAGCGGGCCGCGATCAACAGCGTGCCGCTGTCGGCGATCGTGTGCAGAAGCGCGCCGGCCGTCATGGGAATGCTCAACATCGCGACGGACCGGCGCACGCCAACCCGATCGAACAAAACGCCGAGCGGCACCTGCACGAGCATCAACGCGATGAAGAACGCCGCATTCGCCGTGCCGAGCATCTGTGAGGTCAAGCCGAGATCGCGGATCAATTCCGGCGCGATGACCGCGTTCGACGCCCGATAGAACTGTGACAGCGACCCGGTCGCAATCAGAACGGCGAGGAGTGGCGCGATGGAGCGCCTGATGCTGGCAGCCGTCACGCGTCGCCTCTTGCCCGCTGGCTCAAGCGATGGTGCTACAATGCGCCGCTCGGACCGACCAGTGCCCGGCCGGCATGGCAGCCTCGCGCCCGCGATAAACTTTGCCGGCTCGGCGACCCATGCTGACGCACGCGCCACCCTGATCGAGCAACGACACGTGCGAAAACCATGACCGATACCCGTACCGAATCCGACACCTTCGGCCCCATCGAGGTCGCGTCCGACAAGTATTGGGGGGCGCAAGCGCAG
>JANOAW010000826.1:0-4873 GCA_031411355.1 Hyphomicrobiaceae bacterium
CTCACCCGCCGGCCATTGTGGATCGTACGCTGTGTGTAGTTCACACCCTCTTGGATAGCGCCGTTGTAATCGGCGTTGCGCGGTATCCCCATCTCGATGCAGCCTTGGATAAACGCCTCGCACAGCGGGTGTTTCCAGGCGGGGTCCGTGATCTTCAGTGGTCCGTTATGCCCACGATACGTCGCGTCGCCACCGGCGCCCATGTGATTTTCGAGGCGCTTGAAGTAGGGCAGAACATCGGCATAGCCCCAGCCGCGATTGCCCGCCTGTGCCCACGTGTCGAAGTCGCGCGCTTGGCCACGATTGAAAACGTTGCCGTTGATCGATGACGACCCCCCGAGTGTCTTGCCACGCGGCGCGTAGATGACCCGGTTGTCGATGTGGGGTCCCGGCGCCTGATCGTAACACCAGTTCACCGACCGGTCGTAGAACACTTTGATGAAGCCGGCGGGAATGTGGATGTAGGGATGCCAGTCACTCGGTCCCGCTTCCAGCACGCAAACGGAGACGTCCCGGTCTTCAGACAAACGGTTGGCGAGCACCGACCCGGCCGAGCCTGCACCAATGATGACGTAATCGTAGCTGTCCATGACGCCTCGCCCTTCGGATGCGGCGATTTCTCATGTGCGCCGTCGACTGTCCAGGCTGGGCGCGTTCCAGCGCGCATACGCGACGACGGTGCGTTTCTTTCGCTCGAGACGTCGAACCGGTTTCGACCCTCGTGCGTCCAACCAACCAGAGATGCACGTCAGCATCTCGTCATCACAGGAGACATCGCCATGCAAAAGCTCGTCATCGCCATCGTCGCCGGCGCCTTCAGTCTCGCGGCGTTCATACCGTCCGCCTCCGCATGTCCGCGCGGCTATCACACTGCCTGGATTAAGGGCTATCCGATCTGCACCATCAACACGCCGAACCTGCCCTTGAAAATGAAGCGATAGTCCTGGCCGCGAGCCGACCTCGATGCAGGTCGGCTCGTGCCGTCTCGGCAGTGCCGTTTCTGCCACTCGCATCACCCGGCGCTTCGACCTATGATGCTGGCATCTGCGGTCGCGATGTTAACGGGTGTTTAACCAAGTCTGCATAACGATCAGAGCGTGCTTGTGGGAGTTTGTCATGCGTATCACCCCAAAGCGGCTCGCTCGCCGCCTGTCTGCCGTGCTCGCCGTCGGATCGTTGTCCGTCATTTGCGGCGCGTGTTCACACTCGACGATGCCCGGCCCGACTTGGAATCTAACGGGCGGCAAAGATCGCACGCCGGTTCCGCCGAAAGCCATTTACGCCGAGCAACCACGACAGGCAGCTTTGCCGCAGCCAGCCCCCCAGCCGTTGGTCACCTATCGCGGTGGCCGCGATCCGGTCACGGGTCGCGCGCCGTCGTTCGGCGGCACCCAACCGGGCTTGCAGCCCGTGTCGCAGCCGCCGGCCCTGACGCAACCTCGCCCGATCGACAAGAGATCCCAGCTGGCACCGCTGCAAAAAGCGCCCGTTGGCTCAGACCCAGTCCGTTCGATCCCCGTCCGGTTCGTCGAGGTACGTCCCGGCCAGAGTTTGTCGATGATCGCGAGTGAACAGCGTGTCTCGATCGGCTCTCTGATGGCCGCGAACAATCTGCGCGATCCCTACGTCATTCCCGGCCAGACACTGACGATCCCGCGCCACTGAGCCAAGATGTTGAGCAGGCTCAGACGGCACCGGTCTGCAACAGTGCGCAGGCAAGCGCGTTGTTGAACATGTGTGCGGCGATGGGTACGCGCAGACTGCCGGTCACAGCGAACAACCAGCTGAAAATCATACCGAGCATGAACACGAGAATCATGCCCGAAATCGAATAGGCATTGCCGAAATGTAAAGCGGTCCACACCAAGGTCGACGCCACGGCGCCGCCCCAGAACCCATCGACCGTATTGGCACAGGCTGGCAGCAGCACGCCTCGGAACAAGACTTCTTCAGCGATCGGGGCGAGGACGGCAACGACAAGAAACGACAGTGGCCAGATCGGAATCTGAAACAGAAACGCCAGTTGTTTCAGATCGGCATAGATGTCGTGCCCGAGCACGAACTTGCGGAATGAGTTGATCACGATGCCCAACAGCAGGCAGGCCGCCAAGGCGATAGCGTAGTCAATCCATCCGCGCGGCGGGGCGGTTTTCAAACCCAACTGCGAAAGCACGGGCTTGCGCATCACCAATAGCACGGCGGCGATGAGAAAACTGGTCTGGCTGATCGCAGTCATGGTCAACGCCACGCCTGGATTGCTCGCGAGGACGTTGCTGCCGGACGTATCCAGCAGCAGCGCGAAAGGCGCACTGGCAAGCGCGCCTGCGGCAATGGCGAGGCCAGCCAATCCGATCGCCGACCATGGCCCCCACAATGGCGGAGGCAGTTTCTCGGTCGACGGTGACCAATAGCTCGATTTCGACTGGTCCATGGCAGCCTCGGTTTCGACGACGATGCGCCGGTCTCAGGCTTGGCGCCGGTCTCAGCTGGCCAGTTTAAGGTGTCCGGTCGATTCGCGCGATCGGATTATTGACGTGAGATCGTAGCATCACTCCACGAAGACCTTGTCGCGGCTCGCTCGGATCGACGGCAGAACGGCGACGACGAGCACCAGGGCTGCGACCGCGAGCAGATAGGGCGACGGCTTGTCGAAGCTGTCGACAAACGTCGTGAACGAACCGCGCGACATTGTCAGCGCCTGACGGAGTTTTTCTTCCATCAGTTTGCCGAGCACCAAGGCGAGCAGCAGCGGTGCCGGTTCGAAGCCGAATTTGATCAGTGCATATCCAAACAATCCGAAGAATGCCGTCATGGCGACGTCCGCCGGGTTGTTGTTCACCGAGTAGATACCGATGCAGCAGAGCAGCACGATAGAGGGGAACATCAGGCGATACGGCACGCGCAGCAGCTTCACCCACAGCCCGATCAGTGGCAGATTGATGATCAGTAGCATGGCATTGCCGATCCACATCGACGAGATCATGCCCCAGAACAGCTGCGGTTGCTTGGTCATGATCTGCGGGCCCGGCACAATGCCGTGGATTGTCATGGCGCCGACCATCAGAGCCATGACGGCATTGGGCGGAATTCCGAGCGTCAGCAGCGGAATAAACGCCGTCTGCGCGCCCGCATTGTTGGCGGATTCAGGTCCAGCCACGCCCTCGATGGCCCCTTTGCCAAAACGGCTTGGATCAGCAGCGATTTTCTTTTCAAGCGTATAGGACGCGAACGGACCGAGCACCGCGCCATTGCCTGGTAACAATCCAAGCATCGAGCCGAGGAAGGTGCCCCGCATGATCGACGGGAACGATTGCCAGAATTCAGCGCTACTCGGCAAAAGCTTGCCGACCTTCATCTGCACGACGTCGCGTGTCTCGGGATTTTCGAGGTTCTTGACGATCTCCGCAAAGCCGAAAATGCCCATGGCAATGACGGCGAAATCGATGCCGTCCGATATTTCGGCCCAACCGAAGGTCAGCCGTTCGTCACCGGTGAACTGATCTTGTCCGATGGTCGAGATCAAAGTGCCGAATACGATCATGGCCAGCGCTTTCAGCACCGATCCGCGCGCGAGCACCACGGCGAACATCAAGCCGAGAATCATCAGCGAAAAGTAATCGGCCGGCCCAAACAGCAATGCCATCTTGGTCAGCGGCACAGCCAGCGCGCCGATGATCAGTGTCGCGATACAGCCGGCGATGAACGAGCCGATGGCCGCGATACCCAACGCGACACCGGCGCGCCCTTGCTTGGCCATCACGTGACCGTCAAGCACTGTCACAACGGATGTTGCTTCACCGGGTATGTTGACCAGGATCGCAGTCGTCGAACCACCGTACTGGGCCCCGTAATAGATGCCAGCGAGCATGATCAAAGCGCCGACCGGCGGCAGCCCGTACGTGATCGGCAGCAGCATGGCGATGGTGGCGATCGGACCGACGCCGGGCAGAACGCCGATGAGGGTGCCGATCAGGCAGCCGACGAAACAAAGTGCGAGATTGGTCGGCGTTGCCGCCACGCCCATGCCGAAGGCGAGGTTGGCGAACAGATCGTTGAGCCAGGACATGCTGAAACCTCAGTAACCGAGCCACCAGGGCGCGAGGGGGATCGGTAAGCGCAACAAGAACTTGAACACCAAGGCACAGACGGCTGTCAGGAGCACGGCATAGATGGCTGCTTCTTTGTAGCGTGTTTCTGGATCAGCGATGGCCGAGACGAAGACGGCCAATGGCCCGGCGACGACAAGGCCGAGAGCCGGCAGTTTGATGGCGCCGAAATCCACGCCCCGGATGGTGGCAGCAAACAACAGGATCGAGCCGAGAACGAACACAGGCCCGCGGATCGACCAGCGCTGCAGCACTGAGCCGTGCACGAGCAGTGATTGAATCATGAGGGCGATGCCGAACATGCCGAGCAAGAACGCCGTCACCTTCGGCATCAATCCGGCGCCGATGCTGCGCAACTGTCCGGACTTGAGATCCCAGGCGCCCCAAAACAGGAACACGGCGAAGGCGAGCAAAAATAGTCCAGCCGCCAAATCTTCAGGGGACTTGACGAGGCCGCGGCGCGCGCTGCCCTGACCTTCGGGCGGTTCATTCGACAACGCACGTCTCCCTGACTATCCCGCGCCCTGGGCCACCCGCCGTGGGTGCGCGCGCGATCGCGTGGCCTCGTTATCGGTGCTGGCGTCGACTTGTCCAGGCATTGCGACAGTGATCCTTCGGCGCACGGCCGATGTTGCGCTGCGATGTGGCCGGCAGGCACCAGATCGCGTGTATTTCTGAACCCGCGCAGCCTGCAAGCCTCTTTCAAAAGCCCGCGACGTCCCCTATATCGGGACTGCCGGGGCACTCTCGGCTATGGCGATAAATGG
>JANOAW010000827.1:0-1563 GCA_031411355.1 Hyphomicrobiaceae bacterium
GCCACGAGATCCGCGCCGGCGACCTGCTGATCAAGCAGGGCGACTCCGACCACTCGATGTACTTCCTCGCCCAGGGCAGCCTGCAGGTCTTCGTGACCGGCGGGCCGCCGGGCAGCCACCGGATCGCGATCCTGCGCACCGGCTCGGTGGTCGGCGAGCCGGGCTTGTTCGGCGACAGCCCGCGGATGGCCAATGTCGAGGCGATGACGCCGTGCATCGTCTACGCGCTGCGCGTGCCGCGGCTCGAGGAGCTGGCCCAGCGCCTGCCCGCGCTGGCGCTCGAACTGATGCGCGCCGCCGGCGGCGTGATGGCGACGCGGATGCGCGCCAACCTGGCCAAGCAGACGCCGTTCAGCTGAGCGCGAAGGCGCCGAGCACGCGCACCGGCGTGCCCGGGCGCGCCTCGATCACGCAGCCGGCGCCCATCTCGGCGAACTGGCCGGTCAGCGCGCTGATGTTGTCCTGGTGCGTGACCCACACCTCGAAGCGCCCGGCCGGAAGCGCCGCGGCGGCGCTCGCGAGTTCGGCGGTCTGACGCTCGCGTGACCCGGCGTCGTCGAAGAACGAGTTGAGCGCCGGCCACGGCTCGGCGCTGCCGAACGCGAGCCGGCCGGTGTCCAGGCAGCGGCACCACGCGCTGCTGCGCACCCGCGCCGGCGCCAGCCCGTGCTCGCGTGCCCAGGCGCCGAGGCGCTGCGCGCGTTGACGGCCGGCGTCGCTCAGGTTGCGCTGCGTGCTGCAGGTGTCGAGGCGGAAGCCCGGCGGATCGCCGACGCCCGGGTCGGTCGTCGAGTGGCGCAGCAGCAGCACCACGCCGCCGGCGCGCAGGCGCTCGACCAGGGCGTTGTCGGGTGCGGCCCGAGCGGGGCGGGCGAGCAGCGGGCCGAAGACGGGCACGGCGGCGAATCGAAGCAGGTCACGACGTTGCATCGCGCGGATGCTGCCGCAACGCGCCGACCTTGGCGCGCTCAGGGTCGCGCGCCGCGCAACGCCGGCGGGGCTACTTCTTGCCCAGCAGCCGGCCTTCGGCGAGCGCCAGCGCCTCGGGCTTGCCGGCGAGCACCAGCGTGTCGCCGGCGGCCAGCACCATCGACTCGTCGGGCTTGACGACCGCGCCGCTCGCACGCCGCACCGACGCCACCGAGACCCCGACCGCATGCAGCGCCTGCGCCGCCAGCGTCTGGCCGAGGTGGCTGCCGGCGGCGGGCAGCGTGACGCTGAGCAGCCGCGCGGTCTTCATTTCATCAACGGTGTCGTCGTCGGCGCCGTGGAAGTAGCCGCGCAGCAGGCCGTAGCGCGCGTCGCGCTGGTCCTGCACGACGCGGATCACGCGCCGCATCGGCACGCCGACCAGCGCCAGCGCGTGGCTCGCGAGCATCAGCGAACCCTCGATCGCCTCGGGCACGACCTCGGTCGCGCCGGCGGCCTGCAGGCGCTCGATGTCGGTGTCGTCGATCGTGCGCACGATCACCGGCACCTTCGGCGCGTGTTCCTGCACCAGGCGCAGGATCTTCAGCGCCGACGGCGTGTCGGCATAGCTGACCACCAACGCACTGGCGCGCG
>JANOAW010000828.1:0-1615 GCA_031411355.1 Hyphomicrobiaceae bacterium
CCGAACCCGGTGCTGCAGTTCATCCGCACCCAGCCGCTCGGCTTCGCCGGCTTCATCGTGATCCTGGCCTATGTGATATCTGCGTTCGGCGCAGCCTGGATCGCACCGTTCGATCCCGAGGCCATCGACTTCGCCGCGATGCTGGGCGCGCCCAACGCAGAGCACTGGCTCGGCACCGACCAGTTCGGCCGCGACGTATTCAGCCGCATCGTCTACGGCGCGCGCACTGCGCTCGCGGTCGGAATACTGTCGTCTCTGATCGGCTGCACGCTGGGCGCCGTGATCGGGGCTGCCTCCGGCTACTGGGGCGGTACCATCGACACGATCATCCAGCGCCTCGTCGATGTAATGCTGTCATTCCCGATCATCGTGCTGGCGATGGTGGTCGTCGCGGTGCTGGGCAAGTGGCCGGTATTCGGGGTCGATCTCAACCTGATCGCGGCGATCGCGCTGACGACCATCCCGCGCATGGCGCGAATCGCACGTTCTTCGACGCTGTCGCTGGTGCAGATGCCGTTCATCGATGCGGCGCGGGCGGCGGGCTTCAGCGACGCCCGCATCATTCTGCGTCACATCCTGCCGAATATCATCGCGCCGTTCCTGATCATGTCGACGGCGTTCATTGCGCAGGCGATTTTGCTTGAAGCCTCGCTGTCGTTCCTGGGGTTGGGCGTCACCGAACCGACGCCGGCCTGGGGCTTGATGCTGTCAGGGGCCAGCGCCGACTTCTACAAGAGCGCGCCGTGGATGATCCTGTTTCCCGGCCTCGCCATTACGTTCGCCGTGTTCGCCTTCAACATGTTCGGCGACAGCCTGCGCGACTGGCTCGACCCGAAGATGCGCGGGTGATGGCGACACCTGCTCTACAGTTGCATTGCCTCCCGGCGGCACAACGTCGGCTGTGGGGTGAACTGGGATCTGTTCCCCCGGAATTCACGCTATGTGGTGGAACCGCTCTGGCATTGATGCTTGGGCATCGACGATCGGTCGATTTCGATTTTTTTGCCTATCGGCCAATCGACACTCGAAAGCTGCTGGAAACACTGCCGTTCCTGCAGGGTGCGAAGATCATCCAGGAAGAGACCAACACGCTGACGGCTGAGGTGAAACGCGCAGGTGCCATCCGCATCTCGTTTTTTGGCGTTCCAAAACTGAAGCGACTCAAGACAACGCGCCCCATCCTCGATCCCCATATCAAGCTCGCATCCCCCATTGATCTCGCCGGCATGAAGGCCGCGGTGATTACGAGGCGGGTCGAGGTCAAAGACTATCTCGACCTTGATGCGCTCTTCGCCCAGACCAATCTCACGCTTTTGGACGCACTCGCGGCAGGGCGCCAAATCTATGGACCTCAGTTCAATCCGATCCTCTGCCTCAAGGCGCTCGGCGACCTCGATCCTCCCGAGCTGGCAAGGTTGCCCGCCAGCACCAAACGCCGGTTGCGCGAAGTGATCGCCAGTGTTGATTTGAAAACACTTGCCAACAGCATGCAGACTCGGAAACTCTTAAAACCATGCCGTTTGACACCGATTATCCGCCGTTCCCGATGACGCCAGAGATGCGCGCCGTCGCGAAGCGCGTGGTCTGGTTTCAGTCTCCGGGCCTGACGCTTAAG
>JANOAW010000829.1:0-2984 GCA_031411355.1 Hyphomicrobiaceae bacterium
CCGCTCGCGGGTCTCATCACGGCGGACGAGGAGATCGCGTCGCCGTCGTCGAGACCCATTATCGAACGCGTCGCCAGATCAGCGAGATGCGTTTTCAATTCAGAGCCCGGACGACCCTCCGGTGCCGTCGTGACCGGACGCAAGGGCGGCGTGTTCATGATTTTGGACGTCATCGGGAAAGCCGCTCACTCCGGCGGTTCGTTCGAAAAGGGTATCTCGGCCATCGGTGAACTTGCGCACAAGATCGTCGCCATCCACGCTCTCACCGACCTCACGCGGGGCATCACGCTGAACGTCGGGCTCGTCTCCGGTGGTCAATCGGTCAACACGACGGCGCCAAATGCTCGAGGTGAAATCGACATGCGATACGTGCGACCGGCGGATCGAACGACAACGCTCGCCGCCATTCAAGCCATCGTCGATACATCGGTCGTCGCCGACACCACCGCCAGCTTGACGATACGTGGCGAATTCCTGCCACTGACGCAGTCACCTGAAGCGGAGGCACTGTTCGACGCCTATCGGCGGGCCGCGCGTGATACCGGATTGAACATCACAGGCGAATTCTCCGGCGGATGCGCCGACTCCGGCTTCACGGCAGCGGTGGGCTGTCCGACCCTCTGTTCCGTCGGCCCGGTCGGGGGCAATGGCCACACACCCGAGGAATACCTCGACCTCGACAGCCTGGTTCCGCGCGCACAAGCGCTCGCGCTCGCAATTTTGCGTCTGACGCCCTGATAGGAACAATTGGAGGCGTCGACGGAGGGCTCCGTTAAGGCATCCGTGGCAGTGTCGAGACATCCCATGTCGGAGGTATTCATGTCTCGCGTCGTTCTGTCTTTCGCTGCCGTGCTGGCAATCGCTCTCGGTATGCAGGTCGCACCTGCGGATGCCGGTAAAATTGGCAACATCGTCGCCAAGACGGCGACGAAAGCCGCCGTCAAGGCTGCCGTCAAAGGCGGCAACAAGGACCGTGGCGACAAGGACGACACCGATGACGCCACGCCGGTTCGGTCGTCACTGCATGGCCAAACCGTCAGTGGCGATGTCGAGGCCCGCTCGGCTCATGCCAAAGCCAAGCTCGACGACGAAACCAATCTGAACGGTGCCTCGATCATGGCGGCTTCGACTGCGGAGCATGCGCCGAACGTCGGCATCGTCTGCCTTGCGGGCTGCAACTGACGCAACGTCTCGTCGACGCCGATCCGTCACGCCCTGACCACGCCGACCTGCCCGCCACCCAACGCCGCCAGCGCCGTCTTGACGATGCCGGCTGCGTCGAGGCCGGCGTGCGCGTACATGCGATCGGGCTTGTCGTGGTCGATGAACACATCAGGCAACATCATCGGGCGCACTTTCAGACCACGGTCGAGTTGGCCTGACGTGGCGAGTTGCTGCAGAACGAAGGTGCCGAAGCCGCCGGTCGAACCTTCTTCGACCGTGATCAGCACTTCGTGGTGATCGACCAACTGTTTGATCAGATGCGTGTCGAGCGGCTTGGCGAAGCGCGCATCGGCGACCGTCGTCGACAAGCCCATGCTGGCGAGCTGGTCGGCGGCCTTGAGGCATTCCTGTAGCCGCGTTCCGAACGACAACAGCGCGATCTTCGAGCCTTCGCGCACGATGCGTCCCTTGCCGATTTCCAGCGGAATGCCGACCGGCGGCATGTCGATGCCGACGCCTTCGCCACGCGGGTAACGGAACGCGCACGGACGATCGTCGATGGCAACGGCGGTGGCGACCATGTGTTTGAGTTCCGCTTCATCGGACGCGGCCATGATGACGAAGTCGGGCAGGCAACCGAGATAGGCAACGTCGAACGACCCGGCATGGGTTGGTCCGTCGGCGCCCACCAGGCCCGCACGGTCGAGTGCGAAGCGTACGGGCAAGCGCTGGATGGCCACGTCGTGCACGACCTGATCGTAGGCGCGCTGAAGGAATGTCGAATAAATGGCACAGAACGGCTTGTAGCCCTCGGTCGCGAGGCCGGCCGCGAACGTGACACCGTGCTGTTCTGCGATGCCGACGTCGAAGGTGCGATCAGGAAATTCCTTGCCGAACAGATCGAGGCCCGTTCCCGACGGCATGGCGGCCGTGACAGCGACGATCTTGTCGTCGTTGCGCGCCTGCTCGATCAGCGCATCGGCGAAAACGCGCGTGTATTGTGGCGCGTTCGGCTTGGCCTTGGCCTGGGCGCCCGTGATGACGTTGAACGTGTTGACGCCGTGATATTTGTCGGCCGCGGCCTCGGCCGGGGCGTAGCCTTTGCCCTTCTTGGTGACGATATGGACGAGGATCGGGCCCTGCTTGGCGTCGCGGACGTTTTTGAGCACCGGAACAAGGACGCTCAGATCGTGGCCATCGATCGGGCCGACATAATAGAAGCCCAGCTCCTCAAACAGCGTTCCACCGGTCCAGTAGGTGCGCGTGAACTCTTCGGCGCGGGCCGCGCGGCGCTCCCACTGCTGGGGCAGTTTAGCCGCGAGTTGCTTGCCGATCTCGCGCAGGTGCAAATACGTGCCCGACGACGTGATGCGCGAGAGATACCGTGATAAGGCGCCGACCGGGGGTGCAATCGACATGTCGTTGTCATTGAGAATGACGATCAACGGCTCGTTGCGCGCGCCGGCATTGTTCATGGCTTCGTAAGCCATGCCTGCGCTCATCGAGCCGTCACCGATGACCGCGACCACATGATTGGAACGCTTGTCGAGATCGCGTGCCACCGCCATGCCGAGGCCGGCGCTGATCGACGTCGAGGAATGGGCGGCGCCGAACGGATCGTATTCGCTTTCGGCACGCTTGGTGAAACCGGACAGACCGTTACCCATGCGCAACGTGCGAATGCGGTCGCGACGGCCGGTCAGGATCTTGTGGGGATAGGCCTGATGGCCGACGTCCCAGATGACGCGATCGTTCGGCGTATTAAAAACATGATGTATCGCCACCGTCAGTTCCACGACACCAAGACCGGAGCCCAGATG
>JANOAW010000830.1:0-2414 GCA_031411355.1 Hyphomicrobiaceae bacterium
GGTGCTTTCGCCGCTGGGCCTCGCGTCACCGGGTTTCTTGGACGTGGCCGTGGTCTGGCGCGGCGAAGGCTGCTTTAGTTTGGTTGCATCGGTGGCTGAAAAATTTCCCGAGGTGGCAGCGTTCACCGGCCGGTGTGCGGTGGTGCACGGACGGGTGCTGGCGGTGTGCGGGCTGCGCGGAGCTTATTCTCATTCGCTTTCAAGATGAGCTTACAAGGCTTGGAGGTAGGAGCCTGCTTGCAGGCGATTTTTACGTCCTGAATCGCCCGCAAGCGGGCTCCTACAAAAGACCGTCATGAGGCTCATCTTGAATGTAAATTGGAATTGGGTCGGCGCGGCGGCCTCGGTCCGCTTATTTTGCCGTGCCTTGGGCGTTCGACCGCGGGGGATCGGCCAGTGAAACTTTTCGGGCGGTGCCGGTGGAATTCGCTTTTTCTTGGACGGATTTCCATTTGGCGAGCGACGCGTTCGCGGCGGTGAGTTGCGCGATCGTTGCGTCGCTGCGGACCTGGGCGTCTTTGGCCTTTTGCGCGGCTGTTTTGGCCGGGGCGGCGGCGTCCTTGAGAGCCTTCTGTCCGGCGGCAACCTCCGCTTTGAGGCGCTTGATATCCTCGGCCTCGGCGGCGGCGAGTTGAGCTTTTGCTTGCGCGAGATTTTTCTCGGCGTGTTCGAAGAGGGTTTGAGCGACGTTGGCCTCGGCTTCGGCCGTGGCGCGGGCCGCGGCGTTTTTGTCCGCGTCGGACTGCAGGCTGGCGACGCGCTGTGCACCCTGTTGCACGCGTTCCGCGAGAGTCGGCGGGTTGGCCGCGAGTTCGCCGAGCGCCTGGCCGCTCTTCGCGTCCCAGACAAAAACGTGTCCTCGCCAGTCGCTGCCGATGACCTTCCGGCCGTCGTCGCTGAAGGTCACGCGATTGGGCAGCTCGCCGACGAAGGACAGGGTGACGAGATTTTTGCCCGTGGTGTCCCAAACCTGAACCTTGTTGTCGCGGCCACAGGTGACGAGGCGGCCGTCATGGGTGAAACGCGCGGAGAGGGCGCCGCCGGGGTTGGCATTGAGGCTGCGGAGCGCCGAGCCGTCCCCGGCCTTCCACAACTTTACGGTCCCGTCTTCGCTGGCGGAAGCGAACAACTCGGAGTCGCCGCGCCACGTGATGGCGGTGATGGCGCCCTTGTGCCCTGGGAGGTTGAACATTTCCTGGCCGGTCGCGGCCTCCCAGAGCACGAGGCCGCCGTTGCGGTCGCCGGTCGCGAGATACTTGCTGTCGGGGGAAAATTCCACGGCCGTGACCCACTCGGTGTGTTTCTTGATGCGGTGTTCGAGCGCACCGTCTTTGGTGCGGTAAATCTTGAGGACGCGGTCCGGCCCGCCGAGGGCGATCCACTGTTGGTCGGCGCTGAGGTCGGCCGCGAGGACGGAATCGTATTGGTCGCCGACGGTGATCACGCGTTCGCCCTTCGCGAGGTCCCAGATCGCCACCAGCCCCGAGTGTCCGCCGCGGCCGCCGCCGGCGAGCAGGAGTTTTCCGTTACGGCTGAACTTGAGATCGCACAGCGTGCCCTCGGGAAACGGCAGCACGCCGAGAAATTCCAGGTCGCCGGTGTGGTAGAGGACGATTTGGTGCGCGCCGGCGAGCGCGACGACGGGGGCCCACGGGCTGCTGGCGATCGCGCCGAGCGGCGTGCCGTGCGTGGCGCGAACGAAGGGCTCGAAGGACAGGGGGCCGGGCATCGGCGGCGGGCCGTCGGGCTTGCCGATCGCCCCGCCTTTCAGGGCGAGGTCGACGGTCGGCTTGTTGGCGGCGAGAGCCTTGCTCCCCACGCCTTGCAACAGGCCGCCCTCGATCCACTGGCGGATCACGCCGATCTCCCGGTCGGAGAGTTTCGACTTCGGCGGCATCTCGGGCTCTTCGGTGTGCTGGATGGCCTTGAAGAGGAGGCTGCCGTCGGGATCGCGGGCGTTGAGGGTGACGCCGCTCCCGCCGCCTTTGATCGCGCCGCTGAATGAGGTCAGATCGAGGTCGCCTTTGAGTTTGTCCGGGTTGTGACACTTCAGGCAATTATCGCGGAAGATTGGGAGCACGTCGTCCTCGTAGGTGACTTTTTTCGCCGGCTCGACGGCGGCGGCAATGGCGAATCCAGGGAGGAAAAACAGCAGGGCAGGAGCCCGCTTGCGGGCGATTCGGGCGGAGAGCGGTCGGCCGGGGCCGAACATCGCCCGCAAGCGGGCTCCTACCTCAGAGCAGTAGTGAGACATAGGCGCGGCTCAGTGGTTGAAGACGAATTCCTTCGCGTTCAGCAGCGACCAGAAGAGGTCGTTCAAGACGACGTCGGTCTTTTTTCCTTCGGCGAAGAATGCTTGGAGCTTCGTCGTTTCGGTCGCGGTTGGGAGACGGCCCAGGGAGCGGACGTAGAGT
>JANOAW010000831.1:0-3811 GCA_031411355.1 Hyphomicrobiaceae bacterium
GTGGCGACGTGGCGATCTCGCCCGGCTCAACGAAGATCACTCGCTGGCGCCGGAGCTCGACAAGCTCGCTCAAACCGGAGCCATGTCGCGCGAAGAAGCCGATGCCGACCCGCGCCGGCATTTTTTGCGCTCAGCATTGACGGGCGCAGATATCGAGATGATCGACGTCACGCCCCGACCCCTGCCGCTCGCGGACGGCGACATCGTGATCGTGGCGAGTGATGGCTTGCACACGCTCGACGACGACGAGGTCAATCGTGTGGTGGCGCAGTTTCGGCCCGACGGGGTCGACCGTATCGCCCGCGGGTTGATCGATGCGGTCATGGCGTATCGCCTGCCGCATCAGGACAACACGTCCGTCATTGTCACCGCCATCGGCCCGGACGGTTGAGCCATGGACCACGCGCTGTCGTCCGCTCTCGCTGCGTGTCCGTTGATCGCGATCCTGCGCGGTATCAAGCCCGACGAGGTTCCATCGATCGGCGAGGCGCTCATCACTGCAGGATTTCGCGTCATCGAAGTGCCGCTGAATTCGCCACAACCGCTTCAGTCGATCTCGCGCCTGTCGACCGCCTATGGGGCGTCGGCACTCATCGGGGCCGGCACGGTCATGACCGTCGACGATGTTGCGGCCGTCGCCGATGCCGGTGGTCGCTTAATCGTCATGCCGCATTGCGACGCTGTCGTGATCCGTGAAGCCAAGGCCCGAGGGCTAACAGTGGTGCCGGGTGTCGCGACGCCAACCGAGGCATTTGCCGCACTCGCGGCTGGGGCCGACGCCCTGAAACTGTTTCCCGCCGAGTTAATTTCACCGGCCGCGGTCAAGGCCATGCGCGCGGTCTTGCCGAAGCATGTTCGACTGATCCCGGTCGGCGGTATTTCAGCCGACAACATTGCCCCTTACCGGTTGGCAGGCGCCGACGGCTTTGGCATCGGCTCGACGCTCTACGCGCCGGGCCGCAATGCAGCCGACGTGACACGGGCGGCTGCGACGTTGTTGGATGCGCTCAGATTGGTTTCGGCGTGAAACCGGCGGCTGCCACCCGACTGGTGACGGCCTCGTAATCGCCGCCGCCCGTGACAATGACGATTTTACTGTCGGGATCGGCCTTGACGACGGCCTGGGGGCTGCCTTTGCGGATGGCGCGAGAAATGGCGGCGGCGCAATGGCCGCACGTCATGTCGTCGACCCGGAATTTCAGTTGATCTGTCATGAACACTCTTTCGCGACGCAGCACACCTCACCACGACGTGGGGTCACCACGAGGTGGGGCGAGATAGGTGCCGCGTCAAGCGTGGCTAAGCGAGTGTCCACTCGGATCCGTCACCTCAACTTGGCATTTATCGCTGCCAGTGCCGAATTACCCGGGCATAGCTCTGCCATCGGTAGCGAATTGAGCGCGCGCGCGTCCGTCGCCAGCACGTCATGCAGGTCTTGCTGCTCCGTGTCGACATAAAGCAGGCCGGTCGCGATCTTGCCGGTTTTGGCATTCGAGCGGATGGCATGGATGGCGGCGTCTGCATCCGTTGCATCATGGCCACCGTCGAGCTTGTGCAACTTCAGAATGCCGCCATCGTGCAACGTGATGCTGGTGGATGTGCCTTCGGCGTAGTCGGCGGTGATCTCGTCTTGTGATTCGACGAAGTCCAAGGGGTTGCCGACGGCTTCGTTGTGCTGGCGCACATACGTGTAGCTTTTGGTCGAGCCGATATGGTCGTTGAAGGTGACGCACGGGCTGATGACATCGAGGAAAGCGAAACCTTTGTAGCCGATGGCGGCTTTCAACAACGGGATCAATTGTTGCTTGTCGCCTGAAAACGAGCGCGCGACGAATCCCGCTCCGAGCTGGATCGCGAGCTGGCACAAATCGATGGAGGCGAACGGATTGACGTCGCCTTTCTTGGCTTTGCTGCCTTTGTCATTGGTGGCCGAGAACTGGCCTTTGGTCAGGCCATAACAACCGTTGTTCATGACGATGTAGGTCATGTTGAGTTGCCGGCGCACGGCATGACAAAATTGGCCGAGCCCGATCGACGCCGTGTCGCCGTCGCCGGAGACGCCGATGTAGGTCAGGTCGCGATTGGCCATAGCAGCGCCCGTGGTCACCGAGGGCATGCGGCCGTGCACCGAATTGAAGCCGTGCGAGCGACTGAGGAAATATGTCGGCGCCTTGGACGAGCAGCCGATGCCCGACACCTTGGCAATGCGATGCGCGGGCAGGTCGAGTTCGAAGCAGGCTTCGATAATGGCGGCGGTTATGCTGTCGTGGCCGCATCCGGCGCACAGCGTCGACATGGAGCCTTCGTAGTCACGATGCGTCAGTCCGAGCGCATTGCGCTTGACGAGCGGATGGAAGGCGGACGGCTTTGCGATATAAGACATGGATGCGGTCTGTTCCCCACGACTGACGACTGGCCCTGCAGACTGGCTCTACTGCTTACGACTGGCCCTGCTTACGACTGCCTGTGCCGGCGCACGCCCCACGGCCGGCCGCCAAGTGTACCGCGCGACGCTCGCAACTGTCCATCGGATGCGTCGCGCTGACACGTCTCGGCGAACGCTCACACGACAACGCTTACACGATCTTGACCGACAGGTCCGGCAGCCCCTCGAGTTTGCACGAGATGGTGTCGCCGACGACGACGGGGCCGACGTTTTCTGGGGTGCCGGTGTAGATGATGTCACCGGGGAACAGCTCGTTGGCCGCTGAAAGCTGGGCGATCTGTTCCTGCACATTCCAGATCATGTGTGACAGCGTCGCGTCCTGTTTGACCGCGCCGTTGACGGCGAGGGAGATGCGGCCTTTGCCGAGGTGGCCGACCGCGTCGACGGTGTGGATCGGACCGATGGGGGCCGAGCGATCGAACGATTTACCGATCTCCCAAGGCTTTTTCTGGTCGCCCATGGCGCGTTGCAGATCACGCCGCGTCATGTCGAGGCCGAGTGCGTAGCCGAACACGTGGTCGAGTGCTTTTTCATTGGCAATATTCTTGCCGCCGATCTTGAGGGCGACGACCAACTCCACCTCGTAATGGTAGTTTTTTGTCAAAGACGGGTAGGGGTGATCGACGCTGCCGCCAGCGGGCACGAGTTGTATCGAATCAGTCGGCTTTTGAAAGAAGAACGGCGGCTCGCGCGTCGGGTCAGACCCCATTTCACGCGCGTGCGCTGCGTAATTGCGACCGATGCAATAGACGCGGCGTACCGGGAACATCTGGTCGCTGCCGGCGATTGGAATGAGGGTCGGCGCGACGTCGAACGGCGTCTTGCGCGCCTGCGCCCGCGCTGTGCCGGCGACGGCACCACCAGCCGCGGCGGCGATAGCACTGGTGAGAAAGATGCGACGGCGGTTCATGGAAGGTCCTCCCGATCGGATTAGATGATACTCTACAACGCCAGCTCCCACGACGTGTAGTCCCGGCGCCAGCGCGGGGTTCGGTTCACAAGCCGTTGTCCTTGGATTTGGCGGCGGCGTACGCATCCATGGCGCCCAGCGCTTTGATCATCAGGCCTCGAAATTCGGGCGCCAGGTTCGCCGGCTTGTTTTCAACCGTGGTGGAAAAGCGGCCGTTGGTCATGCCGATGGCGAGCTTGTCTGTATTCGGCTCGATCAGGGCAAAAAACGGAATGCCGCCGTTGGCCTTGTCGAGCAATATCCCACGGGCGACCAACGTCTGCACGGCGATGCCGCTCGGCACGCGGACTTTGCGGCCATCCTTTACCGCACTGACGGCGACGTTGAGCACATCGATCTTACCGGCGAGGTCGGGGTGCCTGAGAAAGTCGGCGGTTCGCAGATTGCCGTCAATC
>JANOAW010000832.1:0-10004 GCA_031411355.1 Hyphomicrobiaceae bacterium
GGAATGAACTTGGCGACGGGATCGGCGAGTGACAACTTGCCATCCTCGACCAGCATCATGGCGGCGACAGAGGTGATCGGCTTAGTCATGGAATAGATGCGGAAGATGGCATCGCGCGTCATGGCCGTCTTGGCGTCGGGATCCTGGTCGCCGAAAGGCTGAAACAGCACTGTTTTGCCGCGCCGGCCTATGACGACGATGCCGCCCGGAATGGTACCGGCTTTGACGTCATCCTGCAGCGCGCCGACCAGCCGTTGCAGCCCGGCACTGGAAAAACCCAAGTCCTCGGCTTTGGCCAAAGTCGGCGCGGCGCCTGTACCGGCGGCCGGTTGAGCCGCTGCGGTTTGCCATATGCCCGCAAGCGTGAGGGACACAGTCACCAGGGCCGACGTCGTGATCCGGATCATGACCATGCATCCTTCAGCTGTTTCGAAGCGGTATCGTTTCAACTCGATCGCCGTCCGTCAATGCCCCGATGCCCCGATAAATTCGAGTGGTTCCGCCAGCGGACGCCTTGTGTGGACGCCAATTGAATAGGCGGTATGGTCCCATCACATCAGAAACTGTTTTCGCAGACGAGAGCGTCATATGCGCAGTGCCTTCGGCGTCGTCTGCATCGTCACCACGGCGCTCGTGGCGCAATCGGCACAGGCGTTCGATCTGCAAGGACATCGCGGTGCACGCGGAACCAGGCCCGAAAACACGCTGCCGGCCTTCGAACGCGCGCTCGCCATCGGTGTCACGACGCTTGAAACCGATATGGCGATCACGCGCGACGGCATCATCGTGCTGACGCACGATCCGGTGCTCAATCCCGACCTGGTCCGCGACGCCACTGGTGCGTTTCTGAAGCGGCCCGGCCCATCGATCCGCTCCCTGACGTTCGCCGAAACCCAGGTGTTCGACGTCGGTCGGCTCGCGCCGGCAACCAAGTATGCCGCTCAATGGCCGGAGCAGATGGCGATCGACGGCACACGTATGCCGCAATTATCCGACCTGTTCGCGCTGGCGGCACGAACGCATCCATCCGTACGCTTCAATCTCGAAACGAAACTGTCTCCTTTGAAGCCCGCCGAGACGGTCGATCCCGAAACGTTCGTTACAACGTTCGTGCGCGAGGTGCGCCGTGCCGGCGTGTCTGACCGGGTGACGTTGCAATCGTTCGATTGGCGCACGTTGCTCGTTTCCAAACGACTTGCGCCGGAGATCGCCCGCTCGTGCCTGACCATCGACACGCCGACGACGAGCACGCTGCGCAACGCAGTCGACGGCACACCGTCGCCCTGGCTCGGAGGCCTCGACCTGGCGAGCGGCTCCATTGTCGATCTCGTCGCGGCGGCGGGATGCACCACATGGTCGCCGTTCTGGCGCAACCTCGATACGGCGGCCGTCGTGCGTGCCCATGCCTCGGGCCTCAAGGTCGTGCCTTGGACGATCAACCAGCCGGCTGACATGGCAACCGTCATTGCCCTCGGTGTCGACGGCCTGATCACCGATTATCCGGAACGCGCCCACAAGGTTCTGGCGGAAAAAAATATCGAGATTGCGCGATGACCACACATCCGGGTCGATCAAATTAACGCGGCATTTGCGTGTCGACGGTAACACTCCACAAGATCATCATCCGCCGAGTATCCCATGGCCAAGCGCTTCGGGCGCCCAGCGCCCAATTTCGACGACGATCGACGCTCGTCCGGTCTGGTGCGCCAGATCCGCCTCACGCGCGAAGGCAGCGACATGGAGGGCGTCTACGACAGCATCGCCGCCATCGACGCCATGCAGATGGCATCCACGGATGCCGCCCGCAAACGCGCCGTCTACGATGGCCTCTTGAACTGGGTGCTGATCGTTGCGTTCTGGGGCGGCATGATTTTGCTCGCCGCGCATTTCGTCCGCAATCTGCATACGTGACGGCGTCGGGTTAAGCACGATTGACGAACACGGCTGTCTGGCGCCGTGCAAAGCGTTAAATTCCGATGAACAGTGTGTCATCTGGAGTAACGCCATGCGTATTGCGATCGCAGCCCTCGGATTGCTGGCGGCCACGACCTCGGCCGGTGCCCAAGCCGTCACCACCCGCATCGAGACGCGGCCCTATTACGGCGCGATCACGACCATCGAACACGGCGTGCGCGTGACCCGCGCGTTGCCCCCGCACGACCGCATCATCATCAATCCGAACGGCGCGACGCCCCTGTCGCTCAATCTCGGAGGTGGCGATGGCGGCAGCGTGGTGCAACACAATTCCAGCCAGACGGTGGTTGGCGGTCCGGGCTTTGCGTCAGGCGTTCCCATCGGCAACGGCGATCGGCATCCCGGTATTCGCCGGCCAGCACCGAACACGGGCGCACGAAGCGTGCCGCCGAGGCATTGAGCATTCTACTGTCGGAGTCGGGGTGTTCGCGCGCCGTCAACCGGCACGCTCGGCCAAGCCGACGATGTCGGCCATGATCGCGTTGAGGTCGAAATTCTTCGGCGTGTAGACGGCGGCGACACCGTAGGCCTTGAGCGCGATCGCATCTTCGGCCGGAATGATGCCGCCGACGACGACGGGAATGTCGCCGACGCCCTCGGCTTTCATGCGCGCCATGACGTCGGCAACCAGCGGCAGGTGTGATCCCGAAAGGATCGACAATCCGACCACGTGGACGCTCTCGTCGACGGCCGCGCGTACGATTTGGGCGGGAGTCAGGCGGATGCCTTCGTAGACCACGTCCATGCCACAATCGCGCGCGCGCACGGCGATCTGCTCGGCTCCGTTGGAGTGGCCGTCGAGACCCGGTTTGCCGACCAGCAATTTCACACGCCGGCCGAGTTTCGATGACGCGGTGTCAACGGCCGCGCGCACGGCTGCGACGTTGCCGGAGATCGCAGCCGAGCCGTGGCCGACCCCGGTCGGCGCGCGATATTCACCATAGATGCGGCGCAGCGTCGTGCCCCACTCGCCGGTCGTCACGCCAGCTTTTGCGCACCGGATCGAGGGTTCCATGACGTTGCGGCCCTCCCGCGCCGCAGAGTCGAGGTCGGCCAATGCGGCCGCGGCGGCTTTGGCGTCACGCGCCGAACGCCACTGGGTCAGCCGCGCGATCTGCTGTGCCTCGACCGCGGGATCGACCACCTCGATCGCGTCGGCGGCGTCGGCGAGCGGCGACGCTTCGGTTTCGGTGTAGCGGTTGACCCCGACCACGGTCTGTTCGCCGGCTTCGATGCGGCGCAGGCGGGCGGTGTTGCTCTCGACCAGACACCGCTTCATGTAATCGATAGCTGCGACCGCGCCTCCCATGCGATCGATCTCGGCGAGTTCGCGTGTCGCGTCGGCCTTGAGAGATGCCACTTTCCGGGCCACTTCAGGCGCGCCGTCGAACAGGTCGCCGAATTCGAGCAGATCGGTCTCGTAGGCCAGGATTTGTTGCATCCGCAGCGACCATTGCTGATCAAACGGACGCGGCAGTCCCAACGCTTCGTTCCACGCCGGCAACTGCACGGCGCGGGCGCGCGCGTTTTTCGACAGCGTGACGGCCAGCATTTCCAACAAAATACGTGTGACGTTGTTTTCTGGTTGTTGCTCGGTCAGCCCGAGAGAATTGACCTGCACGCCATAGCGGAACTGGAGAAACTTGGGGTCTGTCACGCCGTATCGCGCCCGCCCGATTTCGGCCCACAGCTCTGTGAAAGCGCGCATCTTGCACATCTCGGTAACGAAGCGCAGGCCCGCGTTGACGAAGAATGAGATGCGGCCGAACACGGCGCTGAAATGCTCGGGCGTCACCTCACCCGAAGCCTTCACCGTATCGAGCACGGCGATCGCCGTGGCAAGTGCGAAAGCCAGCTCCTGGACCGGCGTCGCGCCGGCCTCCTGCAGATGATAGCTGCAGACGTTGGTCGGGTTCCATTTCGGCAGCGTCGTGGTTGAAAAGACGACCGTGTCCTTGATCAGTTTCAAGGACGGTGCCGGGGGGGAAAGATAGGTTCCGCGGCTGAGATCTTCCTTGATGATGTCGTGCTGGATCGTGCCGGTGAGTTTGGTGCGAGGTTGACCGGTTTCGTCGGCAACCGCGACGTAGAGCGCGAGCAACCACGCGCCGGTGGCGTTGATGGTCATGGATGTGTTCATGGTCCCGAGCGGTATGCCGTCGAGCAGCGCGCGCATATCACCGAGGTGCGAGACGGGGACGCCGACCTTGCCCACCTCGCCGCGTGCCAGGTCGTGATCGCTATCGTAGCCGGTCTGGGTCGGCAGATCGAAAGCGATCGAAAGGCCGGTCTGGCCTTTGGACAGGTTTTTTCGGTACAGCGCATTGGATTTTTCCGCTGTCGAATGCCCTGCGTACGTGCGGAACAGCCAAGCCGCATCGGGTTTTGGCGCGTCGGGCTTTGCGGTCATGTGGCTCTCAGGTGGGCAAATCACAGCACGTGCGGGATCGCTAGCAGAATATTGTGCAGTGCGGGAGGGTCGACGTCGCCGTCTCCCTGCCGGCGAACATCAGACGAGACCTGTCGTTGGGCCATTGCCCGACGATAGGCATCTGGGATCACATGGGAGAGTGTAGCGCGCATAGGCGCTGGCCGAATTCCGGGAGACCGTCGATTGTGTTGGCGTCCGCATTCATGCGATTGCCGTGCCCTTGCCCAACGCCTTGATTGCGGAGGAAATAGGGACGGGCTATAGCGCGATGTCGCGCCCGTAAAAGCGCGGAACCCCTTGACGGAAGGACTCCGCGTGAAACTGACGGGCCCATCGCATAAACCCAACGTGACGGCAAAGGTCGAGGACGAGGCCTCGTGGTGGGAAACCGCCAAGATCGTGGTGCACGCGCTTCTGATCGCCATGGTCATCCGACTGTTCCTGTACCAGCCGTTCAACATTCCATCCGGCTCCATGAAGTCGACCTTGCTGGTCGGCGACTACCTGTTCGTTTCCAAACTGTCCTACGGCTACAGCCGGCATTCGTTCTTCTTCGGCTGGCCGCCGTTCTCCGGCCGCGTCTTCGCCTCGGCGCCGAAGCGGGGCGATGTGGTCGTGTTCAAGGTCAATCAACGAGGCGAACTGGTCGACTATATCAAGCGCATGATCGGACTGCCCGGGGACGAGATCGTGGTGCGCAACAGTGTGGTGTTCGTCAACGGCAAGGAGCTGCCGCGCAAATCGATCGGCACGTTCGACGACGTGGAAGAGGATGGCCGCCTGACAGTGCGCGACGCGTTCGAGGAGACGATGCCGGATGTCGGCCGCACCTACACTGTCTTGCAGAGCAAGCGCGGTCCGGGCGCCCCACCCGACAATTCAGGTCCGTTCAAGGTGCCGGCGGGCCATTATTTCATGATGGGCGACAATCGCGACAATTCGCTCGACAGCCGGTTTGCGGTCGGTTTCGTGCCTTATGAGCGGCTGGTCGGCCGGGCTGATGTGATCTTCTTCTCGACCGACACGTCCTGCTTCTACGACCCAGACCGAAATGTGGTGGTGCAAAAGGTCGTCTCGATCGGCTGCTCACTGACGACGGGTATCCGTTTCCGTCGGCTGCTTCGGCTCGTACGCTAGGACCGCGACGTGGCACCCCCTCGCAAAAATCAGTCCCCCCTCGACACAGCGCTCGGTTATCGCTTCAAAGACCGCGCTCTGCTCGACCGTGCGCTCACACATTCGAGCGTACGCTCGAATGGCCGGGCGACGCCGCGCAGTGGGTTCAGTGACAATCAGCGTCTGGAATTCCTCGGTGATCGCGTGCTCGGGCTGGTGGTAGCTGAACTGCTGACCGAGACCTTCGCACAGGCCAACGAAGGCGATTTGGCCCGCCGCTTCAATCACCTGGTGCGCGGCGAGACGTGTGCTGCGATCGCGCGTGGCTGGCAGATCGGTTCGCACCTCATCCTGTCGGAGAGCGAGGCCGAGAGCGGGGGCCGCGACAAAGAAAATATTCTCGCGGACGCGTGTGAGGCGATATTGGCGGCCGTGTTCATGGAATCCGGGTTCGACGCAGCGCGCAAACTCGTGCGTCAGCATTGGACACCACTGCTTTCGACCTTGCCGATCGAACCTGCCGACGCCAAATCGACCTTGCAAGAATGGGCGCAGGCACAGGGTCTGCCAGTGCCCGTATATCGCGAGATCAAGCGGGAAGGGCCGGATCATGCACCGGTCTTCACCGCCGAAGTCCGCATCGACCACAAGCGCGGCGCGACCGGCTCCGGCGCCAACAAGCGCGCCGCCGAACAAGAAGCCGCGACGGCGCTGTTGTTACGCGCCGGTGTCTGGAAACGTGAGAAAATGGCGGCAAAATGCCCATAAACGACCCGATCGAACCCATCGAACCTGTTCAAGCCGCCGTCACCCCGCTCGGGGCGCCTCGGCCGGCCATCGTCCAACCAGCTCATCCGCGCTGCGGCTTCATCGCCGTGATCGGCGCACCGAACGCCGGTAAATCGACCCTCGTCAACACCATCGTCGGCACCAAGGTGACGATCGTCAGCCACAAGGTGCAGACGACGCGTATGCCGATCCGTGGCCTCGCCATGGTTGGCGACAGTCAGTTGGTATTCATCGACACGCCTGGAATCTTCAAACCACGGCGCAGACTGGATCGCGCCATGGTCCAGGCCGCCTGGGGCGGCGCCAAGGATGCCGATGTGGTGGTGTTTCTGTTCGACAGTCAAAAGGACATCGATGCCGATACGAAGGCGATGGTCGGCAAGCTCGGCGAGACCAAGGTCAAGACCATCCTGGGCTTGAACAAAGTCGATGCCATCAAGAAGGAGAAGCTGTTTTCCCTCGCCACCGGGTTCAACAAGATCCACCCGTTCGATCGCACGTTCATGATTTCGGCGCTCGATGGGCGCGGCGTCGAGGATCTGAAGCAATACCTCGGCACCTTGGTGCCGGCCGGCGACTGGCACTATCCGCCGGAGGATGTCTCAGATTTGCCGATGCGGCTGCTGGCGGCCGAGATCACGCGCGAAAAGGTGTTCGATCGTCTGCACCAGGAGTTGCCATACGCTGCCACTGTCGAGACCACGGGGTGGAAGGACATGGGCAAAAAAGGCATCCGCATCGAGCAGACGATATTCGTCGCGCGGGAAGGGCAACGGGCCATCGTGCTCGGCGACGGCGGGTCCACGATCAAGCAGCTGTCGATGGCCTCGCGCAAAGAGCTGTGCGCCATCACTGAGCGCGAGGTGCATCTGTTCCTGCACGTGAAGGTGCAGGAGAGCTGGGCCGACGATCCGCAACGCTATCGCGATCTCGGCCTCGAATATCCGACGGATTGACAGTTTGACGATTGGCGACTTGACGATCGGCGGCGCTGGCGACCATGCCCCCTGATGCGCGCCGCTACGCCGTATGCTTGATCAAGAAGCGGTAGATGCCGCCGTCCTCGGAATGCGTGACGAGCGTGTTTTTGGTCGCGCTGCAGAAGGCTTCGAAATCCGGCACCGAACCAGGATCGGACGCCAGCACTTCGAGGACTGCGCCCTTGGGCAGTTCGGACAGCGCTTTCTTGGCTTTCAAGATCGGCAACGGGCAGTTCAGCCCTTTGGTGTCGAGTGTCTTGGAGATGGTCTCGGACATGCTGCCCTCAAGGTTTGGTGTCATGCGGGGCTGTATAGTGGAGCGCTGCAGGTGATGCTACGGGGCAGCGATCAGCAGCCCCGAGCCACCATGCCAGACCGCCCGAATATTCTCATCTTCATGGTCGACCAGCTGACGGGGACGCTGTTTGCGGACGCACCGGCTGCGTTTTTGCACACGCCGACCTTGCGGCGCCTGTACGCGGACGGCGTCCGGTTCGCCAACACGTATTGCGCGAGCCCGTTGTGTGCGCCGTCACGCGCCGCGTTCATGACCGGGCTTCTGCCGTCACGCACGCGGGTCTATGACAACGCCGCCGAATTTGCCTCGAGCATTCCGACCTTTGCGCATCATTTGCGCGGCGCGGGTTATGCGACGGTGCTGTCTGGCAAGATGCACTTCGTCGGGCCGGATCAACTGCACGGCTTCGAGGAGCGGCTCACGACCGACATCTATCCCGCCGACTACGGCTGGACGCCGGACTGGTCGAAACCGGGTGAGCGTATCGCCTGGTGGTATCACAACCTCGGATCTGTGACGGCGGCCGGTACTGCCGAAATCACCAATCAGCTGGAGTTTGACGACGAAGTCGCGTTCCTCGCGGAGCAACGCCTGCTGCAGATGGCGCGACGGGGCGATGGCGAGCGACCGTTCTGCTTGACTGTGAGTTTCACGCATCCCCACGACCCGTTCGTCGCACGCCCAGCGCATTGGGATTTGTATCCCGATGGCTCTATTCCAGCACCGGTGGTGCCACCCATGCCAATTGATCAGATGGATGCACACAGTCGCCGGCTGTATTTCGACAACGATACGCCCGCCTATGCCATCACCGAGCGCATGGTCATGGATTCGCGCCGGGCCTACTGCGCCAACATCAGCTACATCGACGCCAAGATCGGCGCGATGTTGCGCACGCTCGAGGCGTGCCGGTTCAGCCGCGAAACCATCGTCATTTTCTGCTCCGATCACGGCGAAATGCTGGGCGAGCGCGGCATGTGGTTCAAAATGAACTTCTTCGAAGGCGCCGCCCGCGTACCGCTTTTGATTCATGCGCCGAGACGGTTCTCGGCACGGACCGTAACGGCACCGGTTTCGACGACAGAGATCATGCCGTTTCTACTCGACGTCGCCGGCGTTACCGACACCGGCGCATCCGCACTCGGCGCACTGGCACGCGGCGATCTCGACGATAACAGAACGGTCATCGCAGAATATGCGGCGGAAGGGTCGATCGCTCCGATGGTCATGGTGCGGCGTGGGCGCTGGAAATTCATCCACACACCAGTCGACCCCGACCAGCTGTTCGACCTCGCCAACGATCCAAACGAGTTGCGCAATGTCGCTGACATGGCGGACGCTGCGCCGACGGTCGCTGCCTTCCGCGAAGATATCAGGAAAAACTGTGACATAGCAGCGTTCGATGCCGCCGTACGTATCAGTCAAAGGCAGCGCCATCTGATCCACGAGGCGTTGCGGGCCGGTCGATATTTTCCATGGGACTTCCAACCGCTGCAGCAGGCCTCGGACCGCTATATGCGCAATCACATGGACTTGAACGTCGTCGAAAGCGACGCGCGCTTTCCCAAGCAATCTTGACACTTCGACTGGGCGCCTCGACCTTGCCGCAGTCAGGCGCCATTTCGGTCGCACGCAAAAGGACCTGCCATGGCATTGCCCGACCTGCCGCAGACGGAAGCGGCGATCATCGAGATGACGAATGCGTTTCGCGCCGAAAATCGCCTGGCTGCAGTCAAGTCCAACGGCACCTTGGCGAAAGCTGCCAAGGCATTCGCTGAATATCTCGCGCGGACCGGCACGTTCGCGCATGAAGCCGACGGACGCCGCCCCGTGCAGCGCACCCAGGCGGTCGGCTACAAGCATTGCATCGTGGCTGAAAATCTCGCTTTGAACCAGGACGGCCGCGGGTTCGATACACGCGGGCTCGCGCGTCAAGCCGTCGAAGGTTGGAAAGGTTCGCCGCCGCATCGTGCGGCCATGCTGCATCCGCATGTGACCGAGATCGGTGTCGGCATCGCGCAAGCGTCTGATAGCGCTCCAAAATTCTTGTCGGTCCAACTATTTGGTCGGCCGCAGAGTTTGCAATATAGCTTCCGCATCGAGAACAAAGCTGGAGCGGCCATGAGCTACACGCTCAACGGAAAGTTGCAAACGGTAGCAACGAATACCGCTGTCGAGCATACGGAATGCGTGCCCAATACGGTGGCAATTCCAGCGGTCGGGCGGACTTTTTCGGCGTCCGACGGCACCGTTTTGCTGATCAAGCGGGCGGGTGACAGCGTGACCGTCGACATTCTCGACGTCAAGGCACCGTGATTTGGGCACCGTGATTTGGGCACCGTGAGCCGTGGGCCGGGCAAGCCGACCGCGACCACATTCCTGCTGAATGCGGCACTATGCCGGGAGATTGGTGCGC
>JANOAW010000833.1:0-3301 GCA_031411355.1 Hyphomicrobiaceae bacterium
GACGGCGGCCGCAGCTGCAACGGCTGAGCCGCGCAGAAATTTTCGACGCGAAGACGTGGTCTCTGGCGTGGACATATTCTACCTCCCTCATGCTGGCCGTCGGCATTGATTGTTCCCGGGCCATTCACGCAGCACTAGTGCTGTTATTTCAGCGGCGACACAAGGGCCTCTCGGCGTAATCCAACCGCACACATCTTCTTTGCGTGGCACAGGCGCCACTCGGCATCGCCGAAAATGGGAATCACGTCAGATCTGCGCGTCGACGATGACTGTCATGCTGCGCAACTATGCCCGACCCGAACAAGCCGCTCTGGGCGGTCTTGCTTCCGCTGATTTGGTGGTGGCCAGTTGGTGGCAATAAGATGGTCAGCGCGCTTTGTCGGCGACAGTGACAAAAACTTTGTAGTCATTGGTCGGGGCAGCGGGATTCGAACTCGCGACTTCTTGCTCCCAAAGCAAGCGCTCTACCAGGCTGAGCTATGCCCCGAACTGAGTAATGCAATGGCGCGTTCGGACGGGGGCGTCAAGGTCGGCGTCGCCCCATCCGAGTGTTTCCGCGATTGCGTCGGTCGCGGCGGGCAAGTACTCACGGGCGCACTCGGCTACCCCTGCTCCGAGCGAGAGCGCTTCATGTCGACATCGCACACCCCCCGCCGCAGCGACGCGTTGCTTGCGAGCCTCAGGACGCTGCATCCCCTGATGATCGATCTGTCACTTGGGCGCATCGAGCGGCTCCTGGCAGACCTTGGGCACCCCGAGCGCTCGCTGCCGCCGGTCGTCCACATCGCCGGCACCAATGGAAAAGGCTCGACGACAGCGTATCTGCGCGCGATCACGGAGGCGTCCGGCAAACGCCCGCACGTCTACACCTCGCCGCATCTGGTCAACTTTCATGAGCGCATCGTGCTTGCGCGACCCGACGGCGGTTGCGCACCCATCGCCGAAGATCATCTGGTGGCGCTGTTGGAGCGGGTGCGCGACGTCAATGCGGGCGCTCCGATCACGTTCTTCGAAATCACGACCGCTGCGGCATTCCTCGCGTTCTCGGAAACCCCGGCAGATGTGTTGATCCTCGAAGTGGGGCTCGGCGGCGAGTTCGACACGACCAATGTCGTGCCTCGACCACACCTGTGCATCATCACGCCGATTTCGATCGATCACGCAGAAAAACTCGGGGGATCGCTCGAAAGCATCGCGTGGGCCAAGGCGGGTATCATCAAGCGCGACGTGCCCGTCGTCATCTCGCAACAGGATCATCCGCAGGTGCTCGACGTATTGCGCGCCAAGGCGCGGGCCGAGCGCGCTCCGATCCATACCTGGGGAGAGGATTTCGACGCCTTTGAACAGAATGGACGCTTGATCTTTCAGACCGAGAACGAGTTGCTGGACCTACCGCTACCGGGGCTCGTGGGGCGCCATCAGATCGTCAATGCGGGAACGGTGGTCGCAGCCGCTCAGCTGATCCGCCCATGGCTCGGCCTCGACGACGACATCATCGGGCGCGGTTTGGCGAAAACGGTTTGGCCGGGCCGCATGCAGCGGCTGGCTGCGGGACCGCTGGCTGAACGCGCGGGACCAATGGTCGAATTGTGGCTCGACGGGGGGCATAACCCGGCTGGCGGTCAGGCAATCGCGCAGACGCTTGCCGATCTCGACGAACTGCGGTCGATGCCCGTGGTGCTGATCTTCGGCATGCAGGGCCACCGGGATGCCGGCAATTTTCTGGTGCCATTCGCCGGCATCGTGAAGCAGGTTTTGACAGTTCCGGTGGCGGGCGCGCGCGAATTACCCCACGATCCCGCCGACCTCGCCAAGGCCGCCCGCGGCGTCGGCATCACGGCTGAAGCGCATGCGACACCGCTCGCAGCCCTCGATCACCTCGCGCAGACAGTGAAACAGCCGACGCGCGTGCTCATCTGCGGATCACTGTATCTTGCCGGTTCCGTACTGGCGCACCAGACCGGGGAGACACCGCAAGCCAATTGATCATACGGCTGACCAGCTCACCGGCACACATCGTACCAGCAGCCGCGCATGCACTGGGTGAAGGCTGATCGGCAGGACTGTGAGTAGCCGCAAGAAACGCGGTATTCGTAGTAGCAATCGCGACGACACGCGCGGCACTCCCGACCTTGCACGTGCACAATGGGCGGCGGCGCACTTTGCGGCGGGACCGGCACTAAACTGTGGGGGGATGCGGACGTCGTCCCGGTGACGGCTGTCAGCGCCACGAAAATCACGGCGGTACAAATCGATCGCATGCACGGCTCCTGGCCTGATGAATACTCTACGGCGACGTCTCCTCTTGCCCGCGACTTCGGTTGTTGTGCCGAAATCGACATACGGGCGCCCCGGATTATCCGAGACGCCCGTGTCGATCGTTATGCCACCGCCCGAATGGTCTTGCGTATTTTGTCGGTGATCTCGTCGAGTTCGCTGTCGGTCATGACGAGAGGCGGCGAAACGATCAGGGTATCCATAGTGACGCGGCAGTACAGGTTTTGGTTCCAGTACATTTCCTCGATGGCTCGGTATCCGCGCTGGCCAGGTTTGCCGGCTTCTGGATCCAAGTCGATGCCGGCCATCAAGCCGATGGTGCGGATATCTGCGACGTGCGGCTCGCCTTTGAGGCTCATCATGGCATCGGCGAACTTGCTCTCCATTTTGAGCGCCCGTTCGAAGAGACCTTCGTCTTTGTACAGGTTGAGCGTCGCGACACCGGCTGCAACGGCGAGCGGATGACCCGAGTACGTATAGCCGTGGAACAGCTCGACCAGATATTCGGGGCCGGTCATGTGGGTTTCGTAGATGCCCTTGCGACAGAGCACGCCAGACAGGGGCACAGCGGCGTTGGTGACGCCCTTGGCGAATGTGATCATGTCGGGGACGATGCCGTACCGTTCGGCGGCAAAGCCGTAGCCGAGGCGACCGAAGCCGGTGATGACCTCATCGAAAATGAGCAGAATGCCGTGCTTTTCCGTGATCGCGCGGAGTTTCTCGAGATAGCCCTTCGGCGGCGGCAAACATCCCGTGGAGCCGGCGACGGGTTCGACGATGACGGCTGCGATCGTGCTCGCGTCATGCAGGGCGATGATACGGTTGAGTTCATCGAGGGTCTCGGTACCCCACTCCGGCTCGCCCTTGGTGAACGCCTGCTTCGAGCGGTCGTAGGTTGCGGGAATATGGTCCACGCCGACCAGCATGTTGCCGAAGGCTTTGCGATTGTTGACCATGCCGCCGACAGAGATGCCGCCGAGGCAGACGCCGTGATAGCCCCGCTCGCGACCAATGAAGCGGGTGC
>JANOAW010000834.1:0-4313 GCA_031411355.1 Hyphomicrobiaceae bacterium
TAGCCGAGCGCCTCGATCTCAGCTGCCGGAAATGCCTCGTCGATCGACTTGATTTCCTGCAGAACAACGACATCCGGGTTGGTTTCTCGCAGCCATGTAATCAGCCCCTCGATGCGAGCTTTGACGCCATTGATGTTCCAGGTGGCGAAACGCATGATTGGTCGGACCCGTTGATGAATGGAAGTAATGCCACGTCGTTCGGCGGGCGTGACAGGTATCAGGCGCGGTCGTCGATCAGAGCCTGCGCGATCCGTCTTTGCTCTCGGGGGCGCGGATATGGCGTGACGTGAAATTGAAGCGGGCCGGTACGAGGGCGCTGTCGAAATCCTGGTTTGGCGGCGCGTTCATTTTTCGGTTGTACCAATATTCGACCTGAAAGCGCTCAGGATACCGATTGTAGACATATGTTCCATACGTCTCGTAATCGGCGAAGCCGTAGTGCTCGCGGACGTCGATCGCAGACAGCACGGCGTCGATCCATGGTTGACCTGCGCGTGCGGCGATGTCGCGTTTGAGGGCTGCGAGCACATCGCGTTCGAACAGCATGCAATGGGCGATGAAGCTGCGCGGATATAACTTGACCGGCCCGAGCAATCGCGCAGCGCAGCGGTGATACGTTTCGATGTATTCATCCGACGTGAAAAGGATCGGCTTGCCGTCGCGTTCGAAGGCGATGGGTCGCAGCGGCCGCGTATCGGAATCGACGATCAGGAAGCGGTCGCCCGTCGCGACGTCGTCGGCCGACAACTTCAACAGTTGTTGCCGGATCCAGCCGTTCAAGCTGCCGCGCACCGACGGATAGACGAAATCACGAGCGGAACGCGGCAGAATTTCGGTTTCATCGATGTAGCGGGCACCAGACGTTTTCGCCAGCGCCGCGATCTCGGCACTGGATTGGCCGAGCAGAAGCACCTCTTGGATGGGGTGCAGCAGATGCGCGCGCCACGCAGCGATGCTGGCTTTTGCGTGGGGTAGGTCCTTAACGGCAAGCGGCATGACCAACGTCACCGGCCAGGTCGACCGTTGGTAGGTTCGCGGCAGATACGACAAAACGTGCCGGTGCAATGCCATGTCGAACCGACGCAGCGTGCGATGCGTGCGCAGGGCGAAAAGACCGAAATCGGATCGTTTTTCCACCATCGTCGTCACAGCGCCTCGTCGTGGTCCAGCATAGCTGCCCATAGCAGCGATACGCGGGGTGATGGTAGTCTCGTGACGTGCCGCAGATTTGAACTCGTGAGTTGTACGATGCCGTTGAAAAGCATGACCGGGTTTGGACGCAGCGAGGGGCGCTATGGGGCAGCTGCGTGGACGTGGGAAGCCCGCAGCGTCAACGGTCGCGGCCTGGATGTACGCCTTCGTCTGCCACCGGGGCTGGATGTGCTGGAGCCAAAAGTGCGCGAGGCGGTGCAGGGCCGATTCGTCCGCGGCAGCGTCAATCTGACACTCACTCTACAACGTGAAACCGGCGCGACCGCAATGCGCGTCGACCCAGCCACCATCGCCGCCATCGCAGACGCCGTGCGGCAGTTTCGCGCTGCGATCCCGGGCCCGACCACGGTCGGCATCGATGGCCTTCTCGCCTTGCGCGGCGTGCTCGACCATGCCGAACCGGTCGAACAGCAAAGCGACATCGACGGCCGCAACAGCGCATTGCTCGAGTCGCTCAGCGCCGCGCTCGAACAGCTCGCCTCGGCGCGTCATGCCGAAGGCTTGCGACTCGCGACCGTTTTGCGCGAGGCTACGGGCGATATCGAGAGGCTGGTCGCCGAAATAGCTGGTTCGCCCGCTCGCACACCCGCTGCGATCGAGGCCCGACTCGCTGAGCAGATTTCACGATTGACCGGGCAAACGGGGTTTGATCCGGCTCGCCTTCATCTCGAGGCGATGCTGATCGCGACACGGATCGACGTCGAGGAGGAGTTGCATCGCCTCACTTCACATATTTCCGCCGCGCGGGAGTTGCTGGCCGCCACCGAGCCGATCGGGCGCAAGTTCGATTTTCTCACCCAGGAGTTCAATCGGGAAGCCAATACGCTGTGTGCCAAAGCCAACGATCCCGCCATCACGCGCGCAGGCCTTGCCTTGAAGGCCGTGATCGATCAGATGCGCGAGCAAGTGCAGAACATCGAATGAGCCGACCTTGACCGAGCCGCAGCCGCCTTCGAACCTACCCATCACCCGGCACGGGGTGCCCCTGGTGCTGTCGTCGCCGTCGGGGGCCGGCAAAACCACGCTCGCACGGGCATTGCTGGCGCGCGACAGCGGCATCGTGCCGTCGATCTCCGTTACCACCCGTGCCATGCGGCCGGGCGAAGTCGACGGGCGTGACTATCATTTCATCTCGAAGGCCGATTTCGAGCGCCGCCGCGATGCCGGCGCGTTGCTCGAATGGGCCGAAGTGCACGACAACTTCTACGGTACTCCCAAAGCCGCCATCGACGACCATCTCGCTGCCGGACGTGACGTGCTGTTCGACATCGATTGGCAGGGCGCGCGCCAGCTGCGCGAACGCTCCGTCGTTCCGATCACGAGCGTTTTCATTCTGCCGCCGTCGTCCGAGACCCTGAGGCACAGGCTGGAAAAGCGCGCACAAGATAGCGCCGCCGTGGTTGCAAAGCGACTTGCAGGCGCTGCGGCCGAGATCGCGCATTGGCGCGAATATAATTACACGATCGTGAATGCGAACTTGGATGCGAGCATTGCTGCGTTGGTCGGCATTCTTGCGGCTGAGCGCGCGCGCACCGATCGATTTACGGGGCTCGAGGCGTTCGTCGCCGGGCTCAGCATCTGACCTCGGCGGCTTGAGGCGCGTGAGGAGAGGCCACCTCGATCCGGGGGAAAAGAGGTGGCCGCTGCGTCGAGGGTGTGCGCACCAATGGCAGGACTGGAAAGCGCCGCTCGATGCGTGATGTCTAAAACAAGACACATCGTCGATTATGCTCAGACACGACGCAGGACCTTATCCTCAAAGACATGCTGCGCATCGTCGCAGGCGCAGACTTGGGTCACCGCCCCGCAATGACCCACCCTTGACCACCTTGCCGCATGTTGATGCCGTCGACGGCCAAAGCTTCGGCGAGCCGCTCGGCGCCGCCAGGAAAATTCAATGATACCCGGGCGCTGCGGCCCGACAGGCCGAGTACGTCTAAATTCTCGATGCCAGGCGTGCCAGCAAGCCGGCGCGAAATGTCCTGCCATTCGCCCATGCCGCGGAATTCGACCGTGATGGTGATTTGGCCGGCACCGGCAGCCGAGGGGCCATCGGGATTTGTCGATCCGCCGGATCGCGCGTCGGCACCGCGTGAATCGACAGCTTTCCAGCGCCCTTCCAGCACGCGTAACGACACCACGCCGGCCAATTCGAGCGCATACCCAGGGTCGGCCAAGTCGAGGCGATATGCCGGACGCCATGCGATCGCGCCCACGGCATCGCCACCGATCAGAGTCAGTTTCAGCTTCCTGGTCGACATGTCCGGCTCGGCGATGGCCGCGATCAATTTGTCGGTGCCGTAAGCTGCGGCAAACGTTCGCCACGGGCCACCGTCGCCGGCCGCGAGCGCTTTGATCACATCGGCTGGAATATCCGTTTTCAAGGGCGCAAGCTTCACAGGTGTCAGAGCGTGATCGAGATCGAGCCCCTTCCAGGCGTCGGTCCAGGCCTTGGGTCCTTCCGTCGGGCCGAACAACGATGGCATCTGCCCGGCAGCCTGAGCGGTATCGATCGGCGCGCGCCAGATCGGCACCACCGTTACGACCGGCGCCTGCCGATCAATATAGGGAATACCCTCGCGATCCAGAAAGGCCCGCACGGCCTGTGGTTGAAACGCGAAATCGAGGCTGGCGATGTAATCGGTCGACGAATTGCGCTCCGTTCGCACGCTGGTGCTCGCGACCAGACTGCCGGCGTTCGGCAACTGCAACTTGCGTACGCGCGCGTAGGCCGAGACTGGAACGAGACGTTTGATGAGCGAACGCAGCGCCGATCGCTGACCTTCGGTGACCGCCTTGGTCTTGGCGGTCACTGCATCGCCGGCACGCGCTTCGACGGGATAGTTGCCGACCGTGAAGATCGTGTCACCCGTCGCAGCTGTCGCCACGCCGTGGCCTGTGCCCGGCGACAGCAGCAGTGCCGCGACGAGGGAAAATAGTCGAAATCTGTCCCCGACCGCCACGCGCATTCTCCCTGTCGCCGCCTCGCCAAGCCGTCGGACGGTCGCGAACATCTTGACTTGTGCCACATCTGCCGCATTAGCGATCCATGGTGGCAGTCGATTTTCGGCGAAAGTAGGGAGCAGCGTTGCCGGTCTGCA
>JANOAW010000835.1:0-2227 GCA_031411355.1 Hyphomicrobiaceae bacterium
TCGTCAGCAGTTTCGGCAAGCGACCCGACGGTACGCAGAACGACGGCATCGACGTCGCCGTGCCCGCCGGCACCGACGTGCATGCGGCTTCGGGCGGTGTGGTCGCCTATGCCGGCAGCGAACTCAAAGGTTACGGCAATCTGATCCTGCTCCGCCATGACAATGGGTGGGTGTCAGCCTACGCCCATGCCAGCGAGATTCTGGTCAAGCGCGGCGATGCGGTGACGCTTGGTCAGGTGATCGCCAAATCCGGCCAGACCGGTACCGTCAGTCAACCGCAGCTGCACTTCGAATTGCGCCAAGGCTCAAAGCCCGTCGATCCAGCGCCGCATCTGCAGAAGTAATTCGGTCCGACACGCATCCTTCAAGAACGCATCCGTCAAGCAGCCTTGGCCGCACGGGCCTGGGCTGCAAGGCGCACGATCTGTTCCATGTCCGGCGCGCGTCCTTCACGCAGAAGCTGCTGGCCTTCGGGCGAGAGTGCGTAATGCAGCACGTCGGCACACAACGTACCCGCATCGGCATCGGCGATAGCCTCGATGGTGCGATATCCAGCCCCGACCAGGATCTGCGCCTGTGACCCGCGCATATCGGGGATGCCGAGCATGAGCCGAGCCTGCTCCTGCCATGCGGTCAGAACCTCGGCCGTCAGATGACTGGCCTCCAACCGCGAGGCGAGTGCGATCGGGTGGGCTTTCAGGAAATCCCCGACGGTATCGATGCCGACAGCATTGAGACGTGCGGCCGTCTTCGGGCCGATCGACGGCGCATCGACGATGTCTGAGTCGGCCGACAAGCGTGACGTCGTGGCCGCCCGTTCGGCAGGGCGATACGTCGACAACGTCGACGCGCCGGACACGGGCGCGTCCGAGGGAATGGCGATGGGCTGCGCTGACACGAATGCTGCCGGCAACGCTGTCGCCGGCGCAGGTCGGGTTGTCGCTCCAACCTCGTTCGCAGGCTCGATTTCGACCGCCGGCCCGACCTCATTCTTGAGCCCGACGTCATTTGCAGACCCGCCTTCGATCGCAGACCCGGGATCGGCTCGATGCGCATCCGCGTAGCGTCGCGGCGCAGGTGCCTCGATATGGCGGGGCGCCGGACGTGGTGTCGCGACTGCAAGCCGCTGGCCGCGGCGTATTCCGACGTCGCCCGCATCGGCCGCGTCGGCGTTCGGATCGTCTGCCTCGACCACACTCGCGACCGCGCCTTCGACCGCAACCTGCACCGAACGGGTCACAGCCTGTCGCTGGTCGAGCACTTCCGTTCGATACAGGTCTTTGATCTGTCGCTCGTCGTCGCGCAGGGTTTTGTCGACGCGCCCGGTCGCCATGAGCTCGTCGTACATGGCCTCGATCAAGCGGCGATCGGCTGCGAAGTCTTTGCGACGACGCCTGCGCACCATCGGCAGGGAAACGAACGCCCGCAGAGCATCGCCGGCCAGTCCGAACTCGTCTGGGACGACCGCCGACTGCGCAATGGCACGTGTAAGGACGGTTGCCAGCAGGCGGCGCGCGTAAAGCAGCATCGCAGCCGTCACGCGCTGCCCGACCGGATCGAGGCCCTCTTCGGGCGCGACCACGCCCCGCTTCAGATCGTAATGGGCGAGCAACGTTTCATAGTGCGGCACGGCTTCGTCCGCCGCGCGACGCAAGAGATCTCCAAGCCAACCGGCGCCAGCTCCAGCCACCGGACGCGCCACCTCACCGAGCGTGGCACCGAGTTCCGACAGCCGCGCGTACGATGTCGATACCGACCATTCCAGACCCGCATGAATGTTCGACTCGGCATCCGTCTGATGCGTGTGCAAGGGCATGCACGGATCGGTGCAGTAGTGACCGAGCACGCCGGCGGCATAAGCAGCTGCGGGCCAGTCCTTGTTGGCCAGCGCCGTGACCAGCTCGCCATACCAGGTCTCGGCTTGAGTGGCCGCGCCGCCCCAATAGCCGTCACGCGGATGCAAGACGTGGTTCTTGAAGTCCTTGAACGCCGTATCAGGCGCCTTGGCCCCGTCGAGATAGGTGCCGATGTGCTTGTAGAACAAGCGTTGCCACTCGGGTCCGACCCCCAGCTCATCGAGCGCGTCGAGCGCCAGATGATGGTGCGTCCCACGAGCGTTGGCCGCGCGCAGCAATGAAAAAACCAGCGCCATGGTCGCGCTCCGAATCGATTTATCCTGCGGCTGAGCGTGGCAGGATTCGGGCGCGCGCACCGAGCCATCACACAC
>JANOAW010000836.1:0-2226 GCA_031411355.1 Hyphomicrobiaceae bacterium
CCGCCTTCGCCGTAGAACACGGCGCATTTCGCGTCCGCATCGCGGTCAAAGGCGAGAAATGCGTCGGCCAGTCCGTCGGCAGTATCGGGGTCGCAGGCGTTCCGCGCGTTGATGCGATCGTTGATGATGGTCGTTACGGGGCCGGACTTCTCGATGCGGACAGCCATTGGGACGCTTCCTTTTCAGCCGTAGGTACGTTCGTCGGCGATGACCTTGCCGTCGTTGGGCAACGAGTCCGGTGCAACCAGGACAACGTCGCCTTTCAGCTTGGTGAGATCGACGACGGATTGCGCGATGCGCGCGGCGAGACGTTCGTCCGTGGCGGCGCTCTCGGCCTTCAACGTCATCTGGTCCTGCTCCCCGGCTCGGCTCACGACGAGACGCAGCCGGCCCAACTCGGGATGACGCTTGCCGATCGCCGCGATCTGCTCGGGATGGACGAACATGCCCTTGACCTTCGTCGTCTGGTCGGCGCGGCCGAGCCAGCCCTTGATGCGCATGTTCGTGCGTCCGCATGGGCTGATGCCGGGCAAAATTGCCGACATGTCGCCGGTGGCGAAGCGGATCATCGGGTAATCTCGATTGAACGCGGTGACGACCACCTCGCCAACGTCGCCCGCGGGAACGGGTTCGCCGGTGCCCGGCCGCACGATCTCGACGATGACGCCCTCGTCGACGATCATGCCTTCGATCGTGCCGTCAGGCGCGGGGCTTTCGTAGGCGATGAGTCCCAGGTCAGCGGTGGCATAGGCTTGTGTGCAGGTGATGCCGCGATCCTTGTATTCCTGGCGCAAAGACGGGAACAGCGCCCCGCCCGACACGAATGCGCGCTTGAACGATGACGCGTCGCGCCCCGCTTCATTGGCCTTGTCGAGCAGTATCTTGAGATAATCCGGCACGCCGGTGTAGGCGGTCGGCTTCAGATGCGCGATCGCTTCGAGTTGCTGTTCGGTGTTGCCGGGACCAGCAGGAATGACCGTGCACCCGAGCGCTCTGGCACCGGCATCCATGATCCAGCCACCTGGCGTGAGGTGGTAGGCGAAGGTGTTGTGGACGATGTCGGCGTTCGTGAAGCCTGCGGCATGCAGCGCGCGTGCCGATCGCCACCAGTCGGGCGCGAAGCCTTCAGGCTCGAAGATCGGACCGGGCGAAACGAAGATGCGTCCAGCCATGCCGGCTTCGGCCGAAGCGAAGCCGCCGAAGGGCGGGCTGTCGCTCTGTGCCGCCTTGAGGTCCGGCTTGCGCAGCACCGGCAGCGTCGCGAGTGCATGCCGCGAAGTTATCTTCGCCGCATCGACGTCTTTCAGCTGCTTCGCCCATCCCGGCGCGACCTCCCGCGCGCGGGCAATCAACGAAGGCAGCATGTTGAATAGGGCGAGTTCACGCGCGGCCGGGTCGCGGGTTTCGAGGGTATCGAATGGAGCGGCGGCCATGGGGGAACTCGTTTCGATTGAGGACACTCTACAGTTGATAGGGGGCCGCGCCGAAGACGGTCAACAACGAATGCCGTCGCGAACGCTGGCAGGGAACGATCTCAGTCAATCCTCGTTTTTGTTCGACGGCGCGCGACAGACGCGCCCAAGCAGAAAATCACCAAGGAGATCATGCATGAGCCGCATCGTTGGCGTTATCGCCGCCGCAGCCATTGCTTTCGCACCCCTCAGCGTTATGGCCCAGACCAAGACGGCACCAGCACCAACCGGTCCGGGCCAATCGGAAAATGCACCCGGTCAGAAGCAGACAACGCCTGGCACGGCCAAGAAGGACGCTCCCGGGCAGAAGCAGACCAATCCAGGCGACGCGAAAAAGTATGCACCGGGGCAGCAGCCGAAGACTGCGACTCCGACCAAACCCAAGTAGACCTTGCAATAAGCGTGTGAGGCCGGAAGCAGACGCTCAATCATGAGCGTCTGCTTTTTCTTTTGCACCGCCGCCGGTCGTCAATGGGTACCGAAACATGCAAAAGCGTGCCAATAACTCTGCCTGCCGATGAACCGCGCAGCAGGCCGCCCATGAAGATTAGAAGCATAGAGACGTTCACCACCGAGTTCATCGGTTTCGTTCGCGTCACGACCGACACTGGCCACCAAGGCTGGGGCCAGGTCTCGACCTACAATTCGGACATCACCTGCCAGATCCTGCACCGTCAGGTGGCGCCCTACTCTATCGGCCGCGACGCCACCGCGATCGAGGCGATCGTCGACAGCATTCCGGAGAAGGAACACA
>JANOAW010000837.1:0-3074 GCA_031411355.1 Hyphomicrobiaceae bacterium
CTCGGCGTCGCCGTCGCAATCAGCAAGGTTCAAGTTGCCGCGGGTTCGACAATTCTGTGGTTCGTCGGCGGTGGCGCGATTGTCACCAGTCTGTTCGTGGTCGCATCGCAAATGACGACGTTGCGCGGCTATTTCGACGCCATGCGCGTCATGGTGCAGTCGGCGGTGCTTTGGGTCATGTTTCTCGCGTGCATGGCGACATCGGTGTTTTTCTCGTTCGACAGTCTGTTCTCGACCATTTTTCCGCACGACGAACGCAAACGCGCCGCCGAATTGCGCGCTCAGAATCAGGTCGCCGGCATCGTCGCAGACATCGGCAATCTGATCGGCACGCGGCAGCTCGCCGAAGCTGAAAATCTGTTCACGACCAAAGGCTGGGACGAATACGACAGACAAATGCAATCGCTGTCCCGCGTCGCCAACGAAAGCCGCGGGCAGATCGAGCAATATTTCAATGCCCAGATGGAATCGCGCCGGCAGGCGATCGCCCAGCAACAAGAGCGCATCGCGACCTCGCAATCCAGTCAGGCGGGTTTGTCGAACAAGAAAAACTCGCTCACCGATGAGCTCTCGCGGCTGAAATCCGAGCGTCCCGGCCTTGTCGAAGAGGTCACTCAGAAGCGCGAAGTCGTCGAGAGCACGACCAAGGAAGTCGATGCCAAGCGGGTCGAGGTCCTGGCTGAAGAAAAAGGTGTCGAAGGCACGGGCAAGATCGGCCGCGGGCAGATGTTCCGTCAGCGCAAATCCGAGGAAGATGGGCTGCGCGAGAAACTCAAGATCGCCGATGAACGCCTCCGCGAGCCTCAGAAAAAGTTACAGCTGACCGACACCCGTATCGTCCAGATCGAGCGGGAGCTGTCCGGTCTCGACGGCGATCTCGCGAAGTTGAAGGGTGAGGCACAAACGGCCGAGAGCCGGATCAAGCTCGCCGAGGACGCCAAGACCGCCGATGAGTCGCTGTCCAAGATCGATCCATCGCGCATGGTGCCGGTGTTCGAAAAGGCGCGCCAGGAATTCCGTCAACAGCCTAAGGCCGACGGCTTGATCGAGATTCAGCGCCAGTGCGTGCAACTCGTCACCGCTATCGGCAACAATCCCGCCACCAAGGAACGTGTCGGTGGCATCGATTGCGACCCCAAGGCCGCCGCTGAATCCGCCGCACGTGTGTTTTCGCTCAACGATGGCGTGCGCACTTTCGGCGGCAGCTGCGCGGGTGGCGACAAGCTCAATCAATACAAGTCCGCTGACGCATTGTTCGATTTCGCCCGCAAATGCGTGCAGGAATCGGGGCTCGGTTCGAAAGACACCGACGACCTGCGCCAAAAGGTGAATTTCATCGAACTCAATCGCGACGACAAGGCGAACCGTTTCGTCGTGACGTGGAATGCGTTCCAGGACGGCAACCGTCTGGCCTATCTGGCGCTGGCCATCGCCATCGCAATCGACAGCCTCGTCTTCATGGCAGGCCTGTTCGGCGCCAACGCCATCCGCTCGCCGTTGTCGGATGTGCCGACGGACAAAGCGCGCTCGGCAGATCAACTCGAATCGATCATCGATAACGCGCTCGTGCCCTCGAAATTCGACAATGCACGCATCGCCATCGAGGCGATGCAGGCCGACACGTCGCGGTCCGGATATTCAGCCCTGGTCGACCTCAACGAACTCGACCCGGAAAAGCGCTCGATCGTCAGCCGCATCCTCAATGCCGGCGCGACGATCAGTGCTGTGCACCGCGACGAACGCAATCAGCAGCGCTATTATGTGCGCCCGGAGCTGTTCGAGTATCTCTCGATCGCGGGCAACAAAGCCTTCGAAAAGCATGGCGAATTGATCAAGGAAGACATCGCCAAGAAGCTCGAACTGGCGCAGCTGGAAAAGGACGTCTCGGTGGCTTTGCTGCCGGAACATGGCGCCGAGACGCCGTCCGACCTCAACCGGGCGATCGCACTCGGGGCGCAAGTGGTGCTCGATCATTTGCATCCTTGGCCCGACACCAACGACACCGGTTATCGCTCGGTCATCAAGCTGGTTGAATTTGAGGACAAGCGCGACTTGCGCACGGCACGGCGTGTGCTGACCGCCGGCTCGAATATGCGCCTCGTCGAACAGGCGAGCGAGAGGGCCAGCGCCAAGGACAAGCCGGTGCCGGTGAAGGACGAATATTTGCTGCATACGGATTTCGTCAAGACGCTGACGCGCTTGCGCGCCCGCATGTTGCTCGGCACGTCGTCTGCGGCGGCGCAGTTGTCCAACAGTGCAGCCGCCTCGGCTCATGGCGGCCAGCTGAGATCCACAGAGTTGAAGTCCGGCGCGCCTGCGCTGCAAGCACCAGGCAAGCCTCAATTGTCGTATTCGGCGCCCTCCTCGTCACGCCAGGCGCCGATTCCGAGCGTGCCGCATACCATCCAGCCGGCCATCCAGCCGGCCGATCCCTTCGATCTCGCGCCGATGTCGGACATGCCGCCGACGGGTGAATCCGAGCAATTCGCCCTGCGTGACGTCGGTTTGCCGCCAAAGCCGGTCGCGAGCAACGTCGACCCCGAACTCGAGCGCGAGATGGTCGAACATTTTGCGCGCGAAATGGGCCAGCAATCCTCGACGATCGAGTATCTGGTTCGCCATAGCGGCCAGATCGACGTCGCTCGTTTGTGGGCGTCTTTGGATCTCGTGCTTCGCCACGACGAAAACGGCCTGAAGCGGCCGATGAGCGGCGCCATGAAAAGCCTGGAACGCTCGATCGATGATGCTCGTGGCCAGTTTCCGACCGCGCTGATGACGGCGCCGGGGGCGACTGCGATCGTCAATGATTTCGCCGATAAGCTGAAATCCATGACGGTCGTCATGGCGATGTTGCCGGGCGCCGCCTATGACAACTTGATCAATCGCATGGAAAAAGAGTTGGAGGACGATATCGGTGGCGGCAGGCTCGATCCGCCAAAGCAAGAAAAGCATCGCATCGTCGTCGCGCATCGTTCGGAATTGGCGCGCGCTGAATACTCAGACGACCATTGGGACGCGGTGCTGCAGTCGTTGATGAAATTCGAGCATGGCCTGTCCACGCTCGCCGGGTTCGT
>JANOAW010000838.1:0-3778 GCA_031411355.1 Hyphomicrobiaceae bacterium
AGATGGGCCACCACGACCTCGGCAAGCTCTATCGGTTCGATCCGACTGGCACTGTAACGTGCATCGAGACCGGCATCGCCATCTCGAACTCGATCTCGTTCGCGCTCGATGGCCGAACAATGTATTTCGCCGATTCGATGCGCCGCTCGATCTGGGCCTACGACTACGACACCGCGACCGGCGCCATCCGCAACCAACGTGTGCTGATCGATACCGAGCCGCTCGCAACCGCGACCGATGGCGCGTGTATCGATGTCGATGGCTGCTTGTGGGTCGCGCTGGTCGAAATCGGCCGCATCGCACGCATTACGCCCACGGGGCGCATCGACCGCATGATCGAAGTTCCCGCCGAGTTCCCGTCGTGTCCCGCATTCGGCGGCCCGGATCTTTCGACTCTGTTCGTCACGTCCATCCGCGACACCGGCACAGGCCGCATGACGGGCACGCGACCCGAGAGCGGCAAAGTGATGGCGATCACCGGGCTCGGCACCACAGGCGTCGCCGAACCCCGCTTTGGCGACGCCTGAACGCATCCGCCCGATCCTCTCAACCCCCAAGGAACAGTCCATGTCGCTGGTCAAAGTCGTCATCGAGAACCACATCGCCGTCGTCACGCTCGACAGTCCGCCGGTCAATGCCGTCAACGCCGACATGATGGAGCAGCTGATCGCCGCCTTCGATCGCATCAGCGACCTCGACGAGGTGCGTTGCGCCATTCTGACCGGCAACGGCCGCGCATTCTCGGCCGGTGCCGACATCAAAGGCCGTGCCGGCGCCGTCGACGAACCGGGCTATGCCTGGAAGCGAGCCAGGCTCGCGCGTGAAAGCAGTTATTGCATCATGGAGAACAAAAAACCCGTGATCGCCGCCATCAACGGCGCGGCGCTCGGCGCGGGCTGGGGTATGGCGGTCTCATGCGATATTCTGTACGCCTCCGAAAATGCTTTCGTCGGCCTGCCGGAAATCGATGTCGGTCTGATGGGTGGCGCCCGCCACTCCATGCGCGTGCTCGGCCATTCGCTGGTCAGGCGCATGTTGTTGACGGGCTACCGTGTGCCGGCGGCCGAGCTCTATCGCCGGGGCGTCATCGAAGCCTGCGTGCCGCAAGCCGATCTGATGCCGACAGTGATGGAGGTGGCTAAATCCATCGCCTCGAAAAGTCCGGTTGCCTCACGCATCGCCAAGCACGCCTTGGCGACCATCGAGGGCACCGGCATCCGCGACGGCTATCGGTTCGAGCAGAACATGACCAACGAACTCGGCAAATCCGATGACTCAAAAGAGGCGATGCGCGCCTTCGCCGAGAAGCGTCCGCCGGTGTTCAAGGGAAAATAACGCCTTTTGAGGCGAGACCGCTACAGCGAGACTTTCCAGCGCTTGGCGATCTCGCCGACGATGCCGGCCCGGAACACCAACACGGATACCACGAACACGGCGCCGTGCGCGATACTGACCCAGGCTCCGGCCTTGGCGAGATATGCCTCGATGGTGGTGAGCACCAGGGCGCCGAGAACCGGGCCGAACAAGGTGCCGAGACCGCCGACGATGGTCATCAAAACAGCTTCGCCCGAAGCCGTGAAGCTGACGTCGGTCAACGTCGCGAGACCGAACACGATGGCCTTGGTCGCGCCAGCGATACCGGCGAGAAAGCTCGCAAGCACGAACGCGATCAGTTTGTGGTCGATGGTGCGATAGCCGAGCGACGTCGTGCGGGCCTCGTTGTCGCGGATGGATTTCAACACTTGGCCGAACGGCGAATGAATCGTGCGGTGAATGATCAGGAATCCGGCGACGAAGATCGTCGCGACCACGACATACAGAACCAGGTTGTTTTCCAGCGAAACGACACCGAACAGGCGCCCGCGCGGGACCCGCTGAATGCCGTCTTCGCCGCCCGTGAAGTCGGCTTGCAGGCAGAAGAAATACACCATTTGCGCCAGCGCCAGCGTAATCATGGCGAACAACAGCCCCGGGCGCTGGATCGACAGCCAGCCGAACACGACGCCGAGCGCCATCGCGACGATGCCGCCCAGGATTATGGCGAGTTCCGGCGTCAACCCCCAGGTCTTGGCCGTATAAGCCGCGATGTAACTGCCGATGCCGAAGAAGGCCGCGTGTCCAAACGACATCAGCCCGATGTAGCCCGCCAGCAGATTGAGTGAGCAGGCAAACAACGCGAAACACATCACCTTCATGAGGAAGATCGGATAGACGAAGAACGGCAGCACGGCGATCAGTGCGAGCATGATGAGGAACGCGACCCGTTCACTCGGCAAAAAACCGATGCCGCGGCGCACGGTTGCGACCAGTGCCCGCCATCGATTCAGCGCCGAGACGACGCCAGCGACGACCGTCTGTCGATAGGTCTTTTCGGCCGGCGCGCCGCCGATGCCGGCTGGTCGCGTCAACAAGACGGCGGCCATGACCAGGAAGATGACGGTCACTGAACCTTGCGGATAGAAGATTTTTGCGATGCCCTCGAGCAAACCGAGACTGATGCCGGCAACGATCGAGCCGGCCATCGACCCCATGCCGCCGATGACCACGATGGCGAACACCGTGATCATCAGGTTTTCGCCCATGTTGGGGTTGACCGAATAGATCGGCGCAGCCAGCACCCCGGCAAAGGCCGCCAGGGCGGCCCCGCCGGCGTAGGTCATGGAAATCATGCGCGGCACGTCGACGCCGAGGGCCTGCAGCAGCGGCGCGTTTTCCATCGCAGCCGTCAGTTTGGCGCCGAGCGATGTGCGATCGATCAGATACCAGATCCCCGCGCAGACGACGCACGCAACCACGACCACCCAGGCCCGATAGACCGGCAGGAACATGAACCCGAGATCGAGCGCCCCCTGCAGTTGCGACGGGATCGTGTAGGGCAGGCCCGAACTGCCATAGAGGTTACGGAATGCGCCCTGCATCACCAGCGCGATCCCGTAGGTGAGCAGCAGCCCGTAGACGTGGTCGATCGTGTAGAGACGGCGGATCAGCGTCCGCTCCAGCACGAGCCCGTACGTACCAACGAGCAGCGGCGCGAGCGCAAGTGCCGGCCAATAGCCGATCCCGGCATATTCGAGCAACATCCAGGCCGTGAACGCACCGAGCATATACAGCGCGCCGTGGGCAAAATTGACGATGCCGAGCATGCCGAAAATGACGGCGAGCCCAAGCGAAAGCAGGGCGTAAAATGCCCCGTTGATCAGCCCCAATAGAAGCTGCGCCGACAAAAGCTGCGTTGGGATGCCGAAGATCGTGGACATGGCCGGAAACGTCTAAACCCCCAGATAGCTATGCAAAGTCGGCATTTTTGCCTGCACGTCCCGCCGCTCGATCATGTCGATGATCCGCCCGTGTTCGAGCACGTAGTGGCGGTCGGCCAGGCCGGCTGCGAACTGAAAATTCTGTTCGACCAGCAAAACCGTGAACCCGCGCTCGCGGATCTTGCGGATGGTATGGCCAATCTGCTGCACGATGACCGGTGCGAGCCCTTCGGCCGGCTCGTCGAGGAGCAGAAGTTTGGCGCCCGTTCGCAGAATGCGTGCACTCGCCAGCATCTGCTGTTCGCCGCCCGACAAGCGTGTGCCCGGCGCCGCGCCGCGATCTTTCAAGTTTGGAAACAGCTCATAGATGGTCGCGAGATCAAGGCCACCGTCGGCGATCTTCGGTGGCAACATGAGGTTTGTCGTGACGGAGAGGCCCGCAAAGATGCCGCGTTCCTCGGGGCAATAGCCCAGACCGAGTCGCGCTATGCGGTGGGTCGGCAGTGCGATGGTCTCGGTGC
>JANOAW010000839.1:0-1580 GCA_031411355.1 Hyphomicrobiaceae bacterium
ACCCTCACGTGGATGTTCCCGGCCGGCCGCTGGCGGATCCTTCGCCTCGGTTCGACGCTCGGCGAACTTCGCCATGTCTCGACCCACAGCGAGGGCTGGGGCGGCTATGCGCTCGATGTCTTGGACGCGGGCGCCTTCAAGCGTTACTGGGATGCGGTCGTGCTCCCGCTGATCGCCGACGCCGGACCGCTGGCCGGCACGACGCTGCGCTACCTGCACACGGACAGTTGGGAAGTCGGGGCCTTCAACTGGACGCCGACCGCGCTCACCGAGTTTCGCGTCCGGCGCGGCTACGACCCGTTGCCCTGGCTTCCGGTGCTCGCCGGACGCATCATCGGGAGCCGGACCGATAGCAATCGCTTCCTGCACGATTTTCGCCGCACCCTCGGCGACCTCGCGGCCGACAATCACTACCGGCAGTTTAGCGCGCTGGCGGCGAGTCACGGTTTGGGGATTCATCCCGAGTCCGGCGGGCCTCATTTCACGCCGATCGACGCCCAACAGTGCCTCGCCATCGGCGACGTGCCCAAGGGGGAATTCTGGGCCGAGGCGATCACCCATCGCTCGACCGACGAGGCTCGATTCTTTGTCAAACAGCCCGCGAGCGCCGCGCACACTGCGGGTCATCCGCTGGTCGCGGCCGAGGGTTTTACGAACGTCGGTCTGCACTGGCAGGAGCGCCTTTGGGAGAACCTCAAGCCCTCCTTCGACCAAGCCTGCATCGAAGGTTTGAACCGGCTTTTTTGGCACACGTTTACCGCCTCGCCGGTCGAGATGGGTATGCCCGGCCAGGAGTATTTCGCCGGCACGCATCTCAATCCCAACGCGACCTGGTGGGAAAAATCCGCGCCGTTCTTTACCTACCTCAACCGCTGCCAGTTTCTCCTCCAGCGCGGCCTGCCCGTCGCCGACGTGCTCTATTACTATGGCAACGAAGTGCCCAACTTTACCCAGCGCCGCGAACGTGATCCGGCCGGAGCAGGCGCGGGCTATGACTACGACGTAATCGCCCTCGAGCAACTCCTCGCCCGTGTCACCGTGCGCGACGGCCGCCTCGTCCTACCCGACGGTATGAGCTACCGCGCGCTCGTGCTTCCCGACCAGTCGGCCATCGCTTTGCCCGCGCTGCGAAAAATCAAAGCCCTCGTCGAGGCCGGCGCGACGGTGATCGGCCCCCGCCCCGACCAAATTCCCGGCCTCACCGATCAAGTCGCGAGCGATGCGCAGGTGCGTCGCCTTGCCGCCGAAGTGTGGCCGCGAGTAATCGCCGACCGCGGCGTGCGGGAGGTTTTGCTCGCCGCCGGCGTTGGCCCGGACTTCGCCTTCACGCCGGATGACGGCGCCGCCAAGGTGAATTATATCCATCGGCGCGACGGAGAGACCGAGATCTACTTCGTCGCCAGCCGGGCAAAGCATGCCGTGTCCGGCGCGGCCTCGTTCCGCGTCGCCGGCCGTGCGCCCGAACTCTGGGACGCCGTCACGGGCCAGCGCCGTTTTGCTACGGATTACACGAGCAAGGACGGCGTCACTACGCTCCCGCTGGCGCTGTCGCCGGCCGGCTCGCTCTTCTTGATCTTCCG
>JANOAW010000840.1:0-7869 GCA_031411355.1 Hyphomicrobiaceae bacterium
TCCTCGCCAGTCCTCTGGCGATGGTCACCGAAGGCTGGTTGCTGCTGACCAAATTCGGTTTCCTCTATGACATCGGCATGACCATCTGGCGCGTCGTCGGCGGCTTCGTCCTCGCAGCCGTCGTCGCAGTTCCCCTCGGTCTCGTCATGGGCGCATATAAGTCCGTCGAGGCCATGCTCGAACCCTTCGTCTCGTTCGCCCGCTATCTGCCTGCGTCGGCGTTCATTCCCTTGTTGATTCTGTGGGCAGGCATCGGCGAACTCCAGAAACTACTGGTCATTTTCATCGGCTCCGTCTTCCAGATCATCTTGATGGTCGCCGTCGCGGTGGGCAGTACGCGGCGCGATCTGGTCGAGGCAGCCTACACCTTGGGAGCCGGCCACCGCGGGGTCGTGCGCCATGTCCTGCTCCGATCTGCAGCACCCGAGATCGCCGAGATCCTACGTCTCGTGCTCGGCTGGGCCTGGACCTACGTCATCGTGGCCGAATTGATCGGCTCATCGTCTGGAATCGGCCACATGATCGTCGACAGTCAATCGTTGCTCAATACCGGACAGATCATCTTCGGCATCATCGTCATCGGCGTCATTGGCCTGCTCTCGGATTTTTTGGTCAAAGCGTTCAATGCATGGCTATTTCCCTGGAAGCTGGCGTAACATTTTTTGGCCCTCCACGGCTCCTCCGTCGAGAGCTTTGGTTCGGCCGTCAGTTGTGCTAAATGTATGCGTCGTCGCATTTGAACGGAGTGAAACATGCAGCGCTCAGTCGCTCGTTCCCACGTTGCTGCGGTCGATCCGATTTGGGTGGCCCTTCGTGACGAGGCCGAAGATGTCTTACGGAGCGAGCCTGCGCTCGGCGGCTTTGTGCACGCAACGGTGTTGGCCCATGAACGGCTTGAAGAGGCCGTCTGCCATCGGCTGGCCCAGAGATTGAACCACTCGGATGTGGATGCAGGGCTGATCGCAAAGACGTTCGATCAGGTGCTTTCGACCAAGCCCGAGATCGGCGATATGTTCAGGGCTGACCTTCAGGCCGTTTATGATCGTGATCCGGCGGTCTCGCGCTATCTCGAACCGTTGCTGTATTTTAAAGGCTTCCACGCCCTGGTCACGCACCGCTTCGCGCACGAACTTTGGATGGCCGGTCGGAAGGATTTCGCGCTTTATCTGCAGAGCCAGTCGAGCCGAATCTTTGCCGTCGACATCCACCCGGCAGCGCGCATCGGCCGTGGCATCATGTTCGATCACGCCACCGCAATTGTCGTCGGCGAAACAGCCGTCGTCGGCGACAATTGCTCATTGCTTCACGGAGTGACACTCGGGGGTAATGGCAAAGATACAGGTGATCGGCATCCGAAGATCGGCAAGAATGTGCTCCTTGCCGCCGGCGCCAAAGTCCTTGGCAACATCACGGTCGGTGATTGCTCAAAAGTGGCGGCAGGATCGGTTGTCTTGCAGACGGTACCGCCCAATAAGACCGTGGCCGGTGTCCCAGCCAAGATCGTTGGCGACAGTACATGCCCGGAGCCGGCCCGGACCATGGATCAGCGCTTGGACCCTAGCGATTGCGGATGCGGGCGCTGATCTCGCAGTTATCCACAGATCGGTATGGCCGGCGCCGCGATTTCGGGTCAACGGCCAACACGGCCGGCACTCTGTGACGAAACACGTGCTCGTCACTGCCGCGTGTTGGCTGCCAGGAACGACGTGTAGGCATCGAACAGACCGTCGCGAAGTGGGATTTTAGGTTTCCATCCCATGGCCTGCAACCTGGATCCGCTCATCAACTTCCGCGGGGTGCCGTCAGGCTTGGTCAGATCGCGCTCGATGGTGCCACGAAATCCGACCACGTCACAGACCGTCTGAGCCAGTTCGAGAATTGTGATATCGGTGCCAGACCCGACGTTGATGTGATCTTCGGCCGAGTATGTTTCCAGCAGGAGGATCAATGCGTCCGCGCAATCGTCGACGTGCAGAAATTCGCGCCGAGGGCTACCAGTGCCCCACACAACGATCGATGCGTCGCCTCGCTGCTTCGCCTCATGCGCTTTCCTGATCAGAGCCGGCACGACATGACTCGACGACAAATCGTAGTTGTCGCCAGGGCCGTACAGGTTGGTCGGCATCGCGGCTATGAAATCGCAACGATACTGCCGACGATAGGCCTGGCTCAATTTGATGCCGGCGATCTTAGCAACGGCGTACCACTGATTGGTCGGCTCAAGTGGGCCCGTGAGCAAAGCTTCTTCCGTAATCGGCTGGGGCGCCATTCGCGGGTAAATACACGACGAGCCGAGGAATAACACCTTGCGGACGGCTGAATCGTGACAGGCTTTCGCAATATTGGCTTGGATCAAGAGGTTGTTGTACAAAAAGTCGACCGGAAGTGAATCATTAGCCAGGATGCCACCGACCTTAGCCGCGGCAACGACGACCGCATCTGGTCTGTGTGTCTCAACCCAGCCCTCAACTTCGCTCTGCCGGGTTAGATCGACATCCCGCCGACCCGCAAGCAGGAGTTCACACCCCATCGACTGCATGCGCCGGACTATCGCCGAACCCACCATACCTCGATGGCCGGCAACCCAGATTTTTTTACCAGTCAGATCAAATCTAGGAGTCGAGCCGTTCTGGCCAGAGGTGGCTACATCGACAGACATATCACCTCGACCTCGTCACATCATGGGCTGCTGGGGCGCGTCGCGAAATAGATCAGACCACCAACGGCCAGGGCACCACCTGCGATGGCGGCAGTCGTCGCACCCGGCGTCAGACCCGTCGTTGACCCGGTTGTCGAGCCCGTCTGACTGCAAGTGACGAATGGTTTTACAGCAACCACGGCACCCGGCAACACTTCTTCGACACAGTTATCATCGTATCGGATCAGGCCACGTCCACCGCCGTCAGCCATCACGAGGTCACCCGGCTTGACGACAGTCGCACCGGAGACAGCCACGAAGCCAGCGCCACTGTTTACTTTGATCTTTGAGCCGCTGACGGTCGCAGCAAATGCGCTCGAAACGTGCAGCGCGCAGAGCGCGGTGGCCAATACCAAGCTGTTAACAATTTTCATGAAAGCCCCTGTCAACGAGTCTTACCGGATCGTCCGTCCTCGGTATCCGACGCGCTCCCATGAGTCAAATTAGCCTCATTCCTGAGGGTGCAATTTTGGAAATGAAGTGTTGAATCGGCAACGCTCACCTCCGTCGTCAAGGCGCCGAGGTCGGAAACAGCTCCGATGTTCGGCCTAAGCTCCGATAGTAGACCAATCCTGCCCACTCGTAAAAAGCGGCGCGGGTCGACAAGCGATATGCCGGAGGTCCCGACACGATCGGCCACGGATGCACCCGGAAGCCTTCGCGACGAAAACTTCCGACCGCCCTAGGCATATGCATGCGATCGGTTACCAAAAGATAAAGATCGTCGGCTCTCGGGGCGATCAGGCGAGCAGCGCGCGCTGCGTTTTCGTGGGTCGTGGTCGAAGACGTCTCGACAACCAGTCGATCGCCGAGTTCGCGCATCAGGATGTCAGCTGGAAACGTGGGCTCTTCGCCGATGAGGTACACCCGCGCATCAGGGTAACGTCGGGCAAGGCCGATTGCCTCTTCCAGACGCGCCACATTGCCGCTCGGCACCAAAATGCCGACCACGGGATCGTTTGGGGCCGACTGGCGAAAACGACGATCGAGGGGGGCGGAAACGCGCGCTCCGACGGCGTCATGTCGGGCGACTGCCGACGCAATCGGCCAGAGGCACCCGATGAGGATCGCACTGACCGCGAGCCGCTTAAGCATTAACGCACGCATAGGTAGAATGTTCCGCCTGAGACAGGCTATATTGCTGTTAGATGTGACAGAACCAAGGACGCAGGAAGATCAACCCGATACAGCTCCTAACCGCTTGAAGAAGCTCTAACGCCTGTCGATCAAAGAGGGGCGAAGCTACAATATTTGCGCGCTTTATAGCGCAACGATCTGTGATCGAGGCGTCCAATTTTGACGCTTCAGTGCACACGCACCTCTCTATTCATCAACAGACAGCTCATGACCGCCCACTTTCGCGTCGCCTTCAGGGCGTCGACAAATGCCGATTTGCGGCACGCTTTTCGCCTGACCGATCCCACTGGCGGTCCCATCGATCTAACGACCGCCGTCCTCCACATGCGGTTGGCACGACCAAGTGGCGAAACAGCTCTGGATCTCACAATCGCCAATGGGCGCATCGTTGTCGCTGATGCGACATCCGGACAGTTCGAACTTGTCGTCGCAGCCGCCACTTTGGCTCAGTTGCCCCCGTCTGATTATGCTCATGACCTCATCCTTCAGATCGGATCGATCAGGCACCGCATCTGGTCAGGGTATTTGACGCTCGAACAGGGAGTGACGCCATGACCCTGTCCGTCGTCCAGATCCCTTTGCTCGATGTCGCCCCAGCTGAACTCTCGGTTCCTGCGGCTTCCATTTTTGCGCTTGTGCCCGTCGGTCCGACGGGGCCGATGGGAACACCAGGACTGGCTGGCCCGATCGGGCCAGCTGGTGCCTCAGGGCCAGCCGGGTTGCCAGGACCCACCGGTCCGCTCGGAGCACAGGGGCCGATCGGACCCACTGGTCCTGCAGGCGCAGCTGGCCTCGTTGGACCTACTGGCCCCACGGGACCAGGAGGCGCAGTCGGGCCGCAAGGTCCGATCGGACCGGTCGGCCCGACAGGATCACAGGGAGCTGTCGGTGCAGCGGGTGCCGTCGGCGCCATCGGAGCGCAGGGCGTTCCTGGGCCCGCTTATGGTGGAACGTCGTCGACCTCGCTCACGGTAGGCACCGGCACCAAGACCTTTGTCACGCAATCCGGTCTGGCGTGGGTTGTCGGCAACGTCGTGCGGCTCGCGTCTGGAGCCGCCTACATGGAAGGCGCCATCTCGGCCTACACCGCCACCTCGATGACGCTCAACGCCGTGAAATTTTCGGGCACGGGCACACTCGCAGCATGGGTTCTCGGGCCGCCGGGGGGCGCCGATGGCACCGGCGCCGTCAGTTCTGTAAATGGCCAGGTCGGCAGCGTCAAAATCGCCAATACGGATGCGCTGGATGTGCTGCGCGTCAGCGGCACCGACCTGCTCGCCATCGTCGATGCAGCCGACAACGTGCTGCTGAATTTCAAGGCGGACGGTACCCTCGACGCAGCCGGTATTGCGGCGGACGTCTTGATTGCGCGTAAGTCTCTTGCAGTGTCCGGGACCACGACAGAACAAGTCTGGGGCCTTGGCTATGCCATCGTGCACAGCAACGACCGGGTCGCGTTCTACGTGCTCGACGATGGCACGACGGTCACGCCGGGAGAAAACCTGTCGCCATCCCGCTTCGTCGTCGACGGCATCGTCGCATCTGACAAACCGCTGAACCAAGCCGTCGATTGGAACATTCACTTAGGCAGCGGCCAATCGCTGGCCGCGGCCGGCAACGATGGCACCATCACCTACGCGTCATCCGACAAGCAGGCTCATGCTGGGGCAAGCGCCGTGACCGCTTTGACCAACGGTGGCAGCTACGGCGTCGGCTTGGTGGCGGCCGAGCAAGCCAAGTTTGCCCTCAAGGGCGAGGCGGCGCGCAACCTGTTGGCCTCGCCGCTGTTCGCTGACGACTACACGCAGGTGTTTTCGTCCAACGCGGCGCCGGGGCAGGCGATCGCGTATTTCCAGCCCGGCAACGCGTCCGGTGCCTTCACCGCGCACATGGCGGCCATCGACACCATCATTACTGCCGCCACAGCGACTGGCAAGGTCGCACAGGTGCCGTTCCTGACATGGCAGCAAGGCGAGACCGACATCGGCTCATCCACCTACAAGGCCGATCTGATCAGCCTCAAGAACAGCTATAACACGCAGGCGCTCGCCCGCACCAAGCAGCCAAATCGCTTCCCGGTCATTTATACGCAGCTCGCCGGCCACAACAGCGGCAGCGTGCCCCAAGTCGGCCGCGCGCAGTGGGAAGCCTTCCAGGACGATGGCGAGCTGATCTTGGCCTGCCCGCAATACGCCTTCCCCTATGCCGACGGCACGCATTTGACCAACGCCGGCTACAAATGGCTCGGCCAGATGCTCGGCAAGATCGCCTATCTCGTCGGCGTCATGGGCAAGCCGTGGAAGCCGCTGCACCCGCTGTCCGCCAAGGCGCGCACCGGCAACGTCGTCACGCTGAAAATGCATGTGCCGTCCGGCAGCCTCGTCCTCGACACCACCACCATCCCGGCGGCGGCGCAGATGGGGTTCCGCGTCTTCGATGCAGCCGGCGAGCCGGCGATCAACAGCGTCTCCATCATCAATCGCGATACCGTCCGCCTTGTGCTGTCGCGGGCGCTCTCGGGCGCGGCGACGGTCGAATATGCGTGGCGTGACGATCCCGTCAACGGCGGCCAGGGCAACTACGCCGGCACCGGTGTGCACGCCATTCGCGGCAACATCCGTGACAGCGACGCCAGCAAGGCGGCCTACACCGACGCGGCCTATCCGCTGTGGAACTGGCTCGTGCGCTGCTCCATCGCCGTCACGCCTTGATCACTGCTCTCTACGACATCAGGATTTATCACCAATGGGCTTCGTCCTCCGACTTCCGACCGCCGGCGCCGGCGCGCTGCCCACCCTCGGCGACATCGGCTACATCTCGAAACAAAACCTCAAGGGCCTGTATTTGATCGACGGTGGATCTGGCCTCACCGAGTCGAGTGGCGGCGGCGCGTCGGCTTTGAGCCTGTTGTCTGGATCAGGAATTCCGGCTTACGCCGGCGGCGTGCTGCAGATGCGCGCCGCAGCCGCACAAGCTCTATCCACTGGCCAGACGATCGCGGGCGCCAATTGCACCATAATCATCGCCGCCAAGCGGGTGACAGAAACCGGCCCGCAAGTGTTGTTCGGTCACGGCACGCAGGGATTGGGCAGTCCGATGGCGATCTTGGACCAGACCACCGGGCAACTTTGGGGCACCGCCGCGCCGACGCGTCCGACCGTTGCCTACACCGCGTCGAACGCGTGGCGCGTCTGGACCGCGGTGCGCAGCGCCACCGCCGCCGCACTCTCGCTCAATGGCCAGACGCCGATCAGCGTCAACTACGCAGCCACCGATCCCGGCACGACGACGACCGCAAATCCGGTCACGATCGGCAGCGATCCAGCCGGCCGGCCCATCGATGCCGACGTCGGGTTTTTCGCCGTCTACGATCGGGCGCTGTCGGCCGCTGAAATTGCCAGCACCTACAAGGCCATCAAGCGTGTGATGGCGGCCAAGGGAATCGTAGTGTAACAAGTCGAATTTATTGCTGGCGAATGATGCGAATTCATCTCGACCACGGGCAGCTGTGCGAGCCACCAGGTCCGGTGGGAATGCACCCACCGTGATGTTCGCTGAAGGTAGCAACGATTGCGACCACATCGACCACAATAGCCGCTGACACCATAAAAAGCCGGGTGGTATTCGACATTTAGCAATCCGACTTGGTGGCCTGAACAAAACCACTGGCAAATGCAAAGTTCTTGCTGCTCGCGAATTCGTGGTCGGTACCATTCTCGACGTCGACCGGTCTACGTATGCAAAGTTGCTGGCGATCGGCTCCGCCCTACGAGCCTGTATGCTCAGCCATCTGAAGGCGCGGGTTGCCGACCTCGGCAGCCTGGTTTGAACCGTCGTATGGCCCGGTTTGGACCGTCGTATGGATTGACAAAAGGATGGCCCAAGTGAAAGTGCGGCCGGCGTAGCTTGGGGTTTTTCACCCGAGCTGCGGAAGCATTGGTTTAAGTCGTGGTGGGCACATGAGCACGGTACTTGTCACCGGTGGCGCCGGATTTCTTGGATCGCATTTGTGCGAAGTTTTGCTGTCTCGTGGC
>JANOAW010000841.1:0-1907 GCA_031411355.1 Hyphomicrobiaceae bacterium
CGGTCGCCGCGCTCGAAGCCGAGTTTCCTCAGGCCCAGCGCGAGCAGGCGGATCTCGTCCCGCATGGCGCCCCAGCTGTAGGTCTGCCAGATACCGAGATCCTTGTGCCGCATCGCCTGGCGGCCGGGAAACAAATCGGCATTGCGCAGCAATAGTTTTGGAACGGTGTCGGCGATGCCGGATGCACTCGATCCCTGACCGTCCAAGCCGGTTGATCCTGCCAAGTTCCACTCCCTCGGGCCACATGCGCCGCGCGTTGCCCGCGCTGGCTTTGGTCGAGCCGACGCGTTGCACTAGATGACGGCGAATTGGAGCGCAAGGTTCGAACGCTCCGGAAGGCTCATCACATCGGCGTAAAGTCGGCGCGTCGACTGACAAACCGGCCACGCCTGCGACGCCGTGGCGCCGTCGGCAGTGTCGGCGCCACACGGCTGGCGACGCGCCGACGTGCTAATGTGAAGCCGTACGCATGCGAGCGCGCGACGTTCATCGACCGAGATCGAGGAAATAGCCGTATGTCCACATCGTCCGTTCACATGACCACCGCCTCCGTCAGCCAGACGCTCGACATGACGCGCCAGATGGCCGGCAACGGCATCCGGGTAGCGTGGTACTATGCGCTCAATCGTCTGGTCGAACGGCACGCTCAGCGCGCAGGCGTCAGGCCTACATACAAGCCGAAGCGACCCGTACCTGATCAACGGGAACTACTCACCGATCTCGGCCAGTTGCTGGTCGCCGACGCCTTGGCCGTGCAGGCCGGACTTTATCCGCCGATGACGGACGCGGCCGACAGCCCACTCACCCATATGCGACGCATCCGTGCCATGTTCGCCGACTTGCCCGACGCCTTGGCCCGACGTGGAGCCGAAGACGCGGCGACCGCCAAGTCCGCGCCCGACGCCGACGCCATGCCCGACTATTTCACGCAGGATTTTCATTTCCAGACCGGCGGCTATATGACCGACGACAGCGCGAGCCTGTACGATGTGCAGGTCGAAACTCTGTTCATGGGGTCGGCAGGGCCGATGCGGCGCGCGGCTTTGCGGCCGATCGCGGAGGCTCTTGCGGGGCGCGACCAGCGGACATGCACCGTGCTCGATGTGGCCTGCGGTACCGGTCGCTTCCTGCGTCAGGTGCGGCTCGCGTGGCCGGCTGCGAAACTGATCGGGCTCGACTTGTCGAAAGCCTATCTCGGCGAGGCCGCGCGTCAATTCAAGGGACTGCGACCGGCCGAGTGGATGGCGGCCAACGCCGAGGCTATCCCGCTCCCCGATGCGAGTTGCGACATCGTCACCTGCATCTATCTGTTTCATGAATTGCCCCCCGATGTGCGCCGCATCGTCAGCCGAGAATTTGCGCGGGTGCTCAAGCCAGGTGGCCGCCTGATCTTCATGGACAGTTTGCAGATGGGCGACAAACCCGGATGGGACGGTATGCTGGAGGCGTTTCCGGTGCGCTTTCACGAACCCTATTTCCGACACTACGCCATCGACGATCTGAATGGCTTGTTCGACGCCGCCGGACTTCGGTTGGGCGAAACGGCGACGCCGTTCATGTCCAAGATGATGGTGCGCGTAAAATCCTGATCCGCCGCTGAATTGATGCCGGGCGGGCCAGGTCGTCGTATCGACCAAGCGCGGTATCGATGTCGTGCAGGCGCGCGGCATGTCATGAAAAGAGACTTCACATGCGTTCACTGACGTTTCTCTCGGCGGCCGTGTTCGTGGCCTCGATCTGGTGCAGCCCGATCCGGGCGCGAGACGTGCCCGTCCAGTCTCGCGCCACCGTCGTGATCGATTTGACCGCTTACGGCACGTTCAGTGCGCGAACGACCGCCTTCAAAGACAATCCGACCGATCCGACGGGGCGGGAAGGCGTCGCCGACGATGTCGTCTTGATCGAGC